>CAXBJE010000059.1:0-11498 GCA_963975525.1 uncultured Owenweeksia sp.
ACCTTAACATTTCAGTTTCCTAAACTGGCCATGGCACTCATTACAGCCGCACCCACAGATCCTTTACTGCCAGCTAATAATAATGCATGGCCATATGTGCCTTTATAAGTAAACTTTTGTCGTGGCTTAAAAATCTCCTTGACTTCCTGCCTTGTCACAAAATGGTAGTTGCTTTCCGCTGAATGTAAAAAATCAGGGTGAAGACCAATATCAATCACTTTTACTGAGCCACATAATGGTGCCGTGTCCTTATGCATCATGGCCAGTTTAGGAAACTGAAATGTTAAGGTGTAGTCTGTTTTTAATACTTGTTCCAGAGTATTATCCGAATTATCATCTGCGAAAAGACCTGTTGGAATATCAACGGCCACTTTAGCATTAGGCAAGGAATTTAACTTTTCAACTACCTCCAAAATAAGTCCTTGCAGAGGCCTATCCAGTCCTGAGCCCAAAATCCCATCAATTACTACTGCTGAATTTTGAGGAACTTTCCATGAATCAATAGTGGATAGATGACTAACCTTTACGGCTGTTTCCTTAAGTCTATCAAGGTTTTGCTTAAAATCATCACTGGCATTTTTGCTATGATCAATAATAACCGCTTCCACCCTGCATCCCCTCCTGCATAGTAATCTGGCGAGAGCCAAGCCATCTCCACCATTATTGCCTTTTCCACAAAAAATTACAAAGCTTGTATTTTCAGAATATTGTGAGGCTAGCTCACGAGCTAATCCTCTCGCAGCCCTCTCCATAATATCAATGGAACTTATTGGCTCGTTGGAAATGGTGTAATTATCGGCTTCCCTGGTTTGCCTGGCGGATAAGATTTTCATGAACACTCAGTACTTGGGTTATTACAGATTGTTGAAGATAGTTATGAATAACATAATCTGCCAAAGCTACCTTTTGTTCTTGCGGCATTTGATTTCGCATTCTTTCCAAAACCTGCTCCCTGCTTACATTCCCTCGCTTCATCACCCGCTCAATTCGCAGTTCTTCAGGTGCCTCTACAACTACTATTTTATCACATTGCTTATAGCTTCCGCTTTCAAACAAAATAGCTGCCTCCTTTAGCACATAAGGATAATCCTGTGCTGCTACCCAACTTCTAAAATCTTCGGCAACAGCCGGATGAATAAGCCCATTGGTTTTCTTCAACAATTCTTCATCATTAAAGATAATGGATGCCATGCGATCGCGTACAATCTTTCCTTCGGAATTCACAATATCCGCACCCAGCAGGTTTTGTAATTTTCCCTGAAGGACTTTGTCTGTGTCAATGATATTTTTTGATGCCTGATCAGCTTCGTAAACGGGAACTCCCAGACGGGCAAATATTCCGGCTACTGTAGTTTTTCCGCTACCAATACCGCCTGTAAGCCCAACTATCATTTTTTTATAAGGATAAATTCGAGTTGCTTGGGATCTACAGTAACCTTGCGTAAGAAGGCAGGCGCTGCCTGAAGTTTAACTGCCAAAAAGCGCGCTTCGGGATTATCCTGTATTTCAGCAAAGTCAACATAGGCCTCAAAATCTGCGTCACTTACCCTGTCAAAATCTTGTACAGGTACCTGATATTTAACCAGCACTTTTGCCGGAAACACGTTAAGCTCATAACCCACAGGTAAGTTTATCACCTTTACAGGGATATTGAAGGTTCCCTCAGTAAGGTTTGTGTAGCGAACCTTTACGGAAACGGACTTAGCCGAAAACTCCAACCCTTTGTTTTTGGGCAACTGCAAATCCACCTTATGAATTACGGTATCCTCTGCGGCCTTTAGCTCTACCGCCTTAGTAAATATGGAGTCAATTCTGTTTACATCCTGCTCAGCTCCAGAAATAACAATACTATCCGGTGAAATTTCAGGAGGACTGAAAAAGGTTTTGAAGTTGGAGTAAAGCCTCTTACTATTGAGGTAAATTTTCACCTTTTTGCTTTTTACAGCATTAAAATCAAAGAATACGGTATCAGGGTTTATAGAAACTATCTCGGTATTATCATCAAATTCCAAATTGATAAGCCCTTTTTTACTATTGGTAACCCAATAATATCGACCACCGTCAAATTTTACATTATTCCCCAAATCCACTTCAATAGGCCTAAAGGAGCGCAACTTATGCTTCAGTAAATCATATCCATGCGAGCGTACCCTAACCTTAATTGCAGAAACTGGCTTTTGATTAAATCGCTTATCAGAAGGTATATTGACATACTCCACAGGAAATGAAAATTCAGTGGTGTAACCCTCTTTTGACAGTTTTATTAAAAACCACAAAAACACAGAGAGTAGAATAAACAGAAGCTTTGCAGTGGTATTACCACGAAAGAGCAGTGGTAGCCTCAGCCTCTTAAAAAAATCCTTTACTATGCTTTTATCTTCTGCCATATAAAAAAGAAACGGGCACAAGGCCCGTTTTTATTACTTCTTGTCCGACTTTTTATAGTCTTTGTCCTTCTTATCTTCCTTTTCCTCCTTAGGAAGGTAAATAGCGCTCATCTGTTTATTTACTGCGCTACGCTCAACCTTTAGTCGGCTGTTTTCACTTTCAAGGATAATGTAGGTATCGCCCAACTCCAAAATTTTACCATGGATACCGCTAGTGGTAACCACGCGCATTCCTTTGGCTATTTCATTTTGAAAGTTACGCTCTTCTTTCTGCTTCTTCATCTGAGGACGAAAGAAGAAAAAATACATAACTACAATTACCAGTAGTAAAGGCAAAAGCGATGTAAGACCACCACCATCGGCCTGTAATAGAATATTTAAAATCATCTAAAGGGTTTTATTAGCTTTTGGCAGCACCAGTTGCAGCTTCGCCTTCTGGCTTAGCAGCTGGAGTAACCTGAGCTGAAATTTTTAGTACAAAAGTGTTAGGCTCAGTGTTAGCAGTAAGGGTTACCTCTTTTTGGTTGTTACCTGGCTTGCCTTGGCTGTTAAACTCTACGTGAATATTAGCTTCCTCACCTGGAGCGATTGGCTCACGAGGCCATTCTGGCACAGTACAACCACAGCTACCTGAAGCGTTAGTAATAATCAATGGGGCATCTCCTGTATTTTTAAACTTGAAATCGTGCTTTGCCACGGTACCTTCTTCAATAGTTCCAAAATCATGAGACTCTTCAACAAAGCTAAATTGTGGAGAACCTTCTCCATCAACATCTGATAATTCTACTGATGAAGATTCGTTTCCATTATTAATTTTACTGGTGGCACTATCACAAGCTGTGAAAGCCACTAAAAGCAATCCTGATAAAGCGAATGCTACTCTTTTCATTGTAATTGATATTAAAATTTATGTAAATACGTTGTGCGCTGAGCAAAAATAATGCTAAAGCAATCCTCTGCCAATTTTTCTGATTTCACCGCTCTCCATAAGGTCGGCTTTTACCTTATCCAGAATACCATTAATAAACACACCGCTTTTAGGAGTGCTGTACTCTTTACTAATATCTATGTACTCGTTTAGGGTAACTTTTACAGGAATCTCAGGGAAGTTAATTAACTCAGAAATGGCCAGCTTCATTAATAGAATATCTATGAGTGCTATGCGATCCATCTCCCAGTTGCGGGCCTTTTCATGAATCAGTTTTTCATACTCATCGCTATTAGTAATGCTTTTTCGATATAGTACTTCTGCAAAATCCAAATCAAGAGAATCCTTAATTAAAGGTGGTAATTCTGAAGTGGTAGTATAAGTCTTGTCAAATCGCTTGATAGTTTTGGTAGCCATCATTTGAGCAGCATCCAAATCATCAGCCCAATGCATTTCTTTGGCTTCATAAAACTGATGGAGCGAATCGCTATTTACAATATAGGTTCCATATATCCATTTAATGAAGTTTTTATCGGTCTCAGCATTAGGACTTTCCAGATTCAAGTACTCCACAAACTCTTCCGTGGCCTCAATTTCTCTATAAATTCTTTTAAGCAACTCCCTGTCTTCGCCAAGGCTTATGTGGTTTAGTTCCACTTGCTTTCTAAAGGCATTATTACCTTCCAGCCACTTTAGAAAACTGTTATTCACAAAGTTTTCCTTTGGATTTAGGTCTTCTTTAGAAGGCAGCTTTTTGCTTTTTTTCCTTTCAATTTCATCCTCCGCAATTTTCAAAATATCGCTTAGAGTTTTAAGCTCATAGAGATATAAGTCATTAATGGAGTGGATGCTTTCCAGCAATTTCTTATTTCCCTTAGCCATATCCGACCCTGGGTTTTGAAAATACTGATAAAGTGCTTGCAGCACCTTGATGCGTATATGCCTACGGCTCAACATTACCTTTTGTGGTTTTTAAGCGTTCTGTAATTCTGCTTTTTTCTTGGCCACACGAGCTTCAGCCAATTTAAGGGCAGCTTCATGTGTGGTAATATTCTTTTCGTCTGCCAGAGCAAATATTTCTAAAGTAGTGTTGTAAATATTCTCTGTTCTTCGCAGGGCTTCTGCCTGATCGTAATAGGCAATTTCGCGATAAACGTTTATTAGTCCACCAGCATTTATTAAGAAATCCGGAGCGTAAATAATTCCCTTTTGCCTTACTTCCTTGCCGTTTACTACTTCGTCTGCCAATTGATTGTTGGCTGCCCCTGCAATTATGGCACAATTCATTTTTGCAATGGTCTCACTGTTTACAGTGGCACCAAGGGCACATGGGGCATATATATCCATGTCTTCGCTAAACAAATCATGGCCTCGGTAAATCCTGGTATTGTATTTTTCAGATATGGCTATGATGCGATCCTCATGGATGTCGTTGATGGTAACAATAGCACCTTCCTCAACCAAATGTTTTACCAATGTTTCTCCAACATGGCCAATACCTTGCACCAGTACTTTTTTACCTTCTAAATTATCGCTTCCCCATTTGTATTTGGCAGAAGCCTTCATACCCATGTACACACCGTAGGCCGTTACCGGAGAAGGATCTCCACTACCACCCATAGATTCTGGAATTCCGGTAACATGATCCGTTTCCATCTTCACCATTTCCATGTCATGAGTATTAATACCCACATCCTCGGCAGTGATATATCTTCCTGAAAGTGAATTTACATATTGTCCAAACTTGCGCATCAAAGCGTCAGTCTTGTCTTTGCGGCTATCGCCAATAATTACAGCTTTACCTCCGCCAAGATTGAGGCCAGAGATGGCAGCTTTGTAGGTCATTCCTCTCGATAAACGAAGGGCATCACGAATAGCATCCGCTTCGTTATCATATTGCCACATGCGTGTTCCGCCAAGGGCTGGTCCTAAAATAGTACTGTCAATTCCTATGATGGCCTTTAATCCGGTTTCTTCATCCTGGCAAAAAACCAGTTGCTCGTGTCCTTTAAATGCCTCTGAACCAAAGACTGGTCCTGTGAATTTGTGATGTTCCAATATGTTAAGATCGCTCATTGTTATTATTGATAGAGTAATAAAAAGACGAAAGGGATAATAGCTTTACTTTTGAAAGCTCTTAACAAAAAGGGCAAAAACGCCATTTTGCTTGGCGCGAAAGTAGTTCAAATTTTCACTTGACGCAATTGCATGAATTCTCTTACTGTATTAAACAAATATTTCTACAAATATCGTGGCCGCTTGTTACTGGGGGTGCTTTTTGTAGCCATCTCTGTGGTTTTCAAAATATTCCCGGCAATATATGTCCGTAAGTCTTTTGACACCGTTGAAAAAGCCCTTAAAAACTTTCAAACCGGAGGTTTTGAGTTAAGCGACCTTCAGCAACAGCTCATCTTTTATGGCCTAATTATTATCGGTGCTTCACTGCTCAATGGCCTTTTTACTTTTTTTATGCGCCAAACCATTATTGTGGTTAGCCGCTTTATTGAATTTGATATGAAGAATGAGATTTTTGATCAGTATCAAAAACTCTCATTGGCCTTTTATAAAAGGAATAATACAGGCGACCTCATGAACCGAATCAGTGAGGATGTAAGCCGGGTAAGAATGTACATCGGTCCTGCAATAATGTACACCATTAATACGGGCTTGCTCCTGCTTATTGTTATTCCGGTAATGCTTGATATTAATGTAAAGCTCACGCTTTATGTACTTACTCCACTCCCTATACTGGCAGTGGCAATTTTTTACATCAGTAAAAAAATCAACATTAAAAGTGAGCAAGTACAGCGTCAGCTGAGCTCTATAAGCACCTACGTACAAGAGGCCTTTTCGGGAATCAGAGTATTAAAGGCCTATACCAGAGAGCAGGATTCATTGGATAGATTTTCAGTAGAGGCCAACACCTACCTCAAGAAGAATGAGGAATTGTATCGCATCAATGCGCTCTTTTTCCCACTTATGATATTATTGATTGGCCTGAGTACCATACTTACGGTTTACATTGGTGGACAAGAGGTATTTGCCGGAAGGCTTACTACTGGTAACATAGCCGAGTTTATTATGTATGTAAACTATCTCACTTGGCCTGTAGCGTCTATTGGTTGGGTTACTTCGCTTATTCAAAGGGCCGCGGCATCTCAAACCCGCATTAATGAGTTTTTGAGTGTAACTCCAGAAATTGAAAATCCCACTGAGGAACCATTGGATTTGAAAGGTAAGATCGAGTTTAAGAATGTGAGTTTTACTTATCCTGACACTGGTATTAAAGCCTTGCAGGACGTTTCGTTTACACTTGAAGCAGGAAAATCATTAGCCATAATTGGTAAAACCGGTAGTGGAAAATCTACTGTTGCCACCCTTATCGGGAGGTTGTACAACACTACTGAAGGTGAGATTTTGGTAGATGAAAAACCTATCAATTCAGTGAACCTATATGAATTAAGGCGCTCCATTGGGTACGTGCCGCAGGAGGCATTTTTGTTTTCAACCACCATTGGTAGAAACATAGGTTTTGGAATAGGAGATGTGCCTTTTGAACAAATTGAAAATGCGGCCAAAAATGCGGAAGTTCATCACAATATTGTGGATTTCCCGCAAGGATACGACACCCGAGTAGGTGAAAGAGGAATTACCCTGAGCGGTGGACAAAAGCAAAGGGTAAGCATTGCGCGTGCCATTGCTAAAGAACCAAAAGTGCTCATTTTTGATGATTGCCTAAGCGCGGTTGATACCGAAACAGAAGAGAAAATCCTTAACAACCTAAAGCGTTTAATAGATCAGCGCACCACTTTGATTATTAGTCATAGGGTATCTTCAGTAAAGCATGCGGACCGTATTTTGGTGCTTGATAATGGGGTTATTATTGAGCAGGGACGCCATGATGAGCTTATGGAGCAGGGAGGATATTATCGCTCCATGTATGAGCAGCAATTGATGGAAGAATCAAAAAAAGTGGTGTAAAATCTTTTAGCCGTTTGTAATTAGAGTTTTTTTTTAGTTTTGTCCATATCAGCAAACGGAAACGAAAAATGGGCGATCGCGATCACGATAAAGAGGAAATTCACTCAAAGGTTTTAAGAGCAGGAAGAAGAACCTACTTCTTTGATGTAAGGGCTACAAAAGCCGATGACTACTACCTCACCATTACGGAGAGTAAGAAGCACACAGGTGAAAATGGCAATCAGTTTTACAAGAAGCATAAGATATATCTCTACAAAGAAGACTTTGAAAGCTTTCGTGAAATATTGGGAGACATCACCGACTTTATTGTGAATGAAAAAGGTACTGAGGTAATCTCAGACACCCATCAGCCGGACTTTCATAAAAATCAGGAAACTGAATATGCTGAACCTGTAGCTGCTATGGAAGAAAAACCAATCAGTACTTCAAATGCTTATACAGATGTAAGCTTTGACGATATTTAATACTAAACAGATTTAAGTGAGAACCGCCCAATGAAAGTTGAGGCGGTTTTTTTTGTTCAAAATATTTGAGATAATTATTGCGTTTTGGAGTCCTATCCCAAATTCAACTTGAAATGACTCTAAACCCGAGGGCCGTTCTTCGCCTTTCTACTCGCCTAACCCTTTCTCTTATCATACTTTGCGGACTAGGCATGATTCTATGGCTTATTGACTCCGTACTTAACTGGAACATTTTACCCGATGCACTTGATATTTATGTAGAACTGATTTTGGTGGTTTTCGCCTCTATCACAGGGCTTTCAATCTTAACATCCATTATTTGCCTCCTGGGGATTACAGGAGAATGGATTTCCCAAAAAGCTCATTTTGATCAATCTGCTGTTTCAAAGCGATCCAAGAAAAGAATTCTATTTGGGTTTATTTTCATAGGTATTTTGCTTTTTGGGTTTTACATAATAGACGAAAGCAAAAAGAAAAATGCAACCGAAAACGCAGATAGACTGGAGGCTGAAAATTATGCTAAAATGAGTTCTACCCTAGATTCTTCCTTGAGTGTAAACCTGGCTTCCACCCATGAAATAATTGCTCGGCAGCTTTTAAATGTAGATTCAAATAGTTTAGTACTATCTCAGGTTATGCAGGCCTTCGAAAAATCCCTGCCCTATAAAACAAGCATTGAAATCCTCATACTGGCAAAATCTCCCTATAAATATGAAATCCTAAGTGTGGATGGTTACCCACAAGATTCGATAGTTGCCAGACAACAACTCCTATCCATGCCCACAAAAAATGAAAATGAGGTGGTGGCAGATATCTTAAAGAATTCCGAAACCAATCATAGATTTTCCAATGATGGATTATTTTTCAATGGCGAATACCCACATGCATGGAAGGTGATATCTTATGAGGAGAGTAATATCGGGATATTGATGGCCAAGAGCTCGTACCTCTGCTGCCCTTAAAACTTCAAAAACTCTTCTGCCTGCAGCTCCAAAACTTTTACCGTTGCTTCATCTACCATAATGCCTTCATCATTCATTAGTGCATCTAATTGAGAGATAGGAACCTTTAGTGAAAACACCTCTGCCCTTAGGTGGTGCATTACGTCAGTTAAATGATCCATCCCGCGCAGGTTACCGGCCCGTCCACTGGCCACACCCACCAGGGCTACTTTTTTACCTTTCCAAACTTGAGGTTTTACTGCATCCAAAAAGGCCTTAAACAGCCCCGGATAGCTTCCATTATACTCTGGGGATACAATTACAAACCTATCTGCAGCTACCAGTTTTTCATGGATGATATCCTCCAGACCATGGGTACGTTTTCCAAAGGTATTTGTGACCAAAAAATCTTCTGGAAGTTCATCCATTTGAAGAATTTTAACCTCTTGCCCAAGGTTTTGCAAAATCTCGAAATATCGGTTTACAACACTCAACGTTTGGTTTTTAGGTCGGTGGGTACCACAAATTACTGTAATCATCAGTTTGTTAAAAAATTAATAGATGGATGGTCTTTCCGCTTCCTTGAAGCCCTCATATTATTGTAATTTTGAAGCCCTCAAAAAAAGTGCTTTGGTAAAAGCTTTGCAAGCCGCAAATTACTGCCATTACACTTGCTGGAGGCTGATTTTAGATAGAGTTTTTTATTAGCATTATAAAAAAATACGAAGGAAGATGGGAAAAATAGTTGCCGTAGCCAATCAAAAAGGTGGAGTTGGAAAAACAACCACAGCTGTAAATCTTGCAGCAAGTCTTGGAGTTTTAGAAAAAAAGGTGCTTTTGATTGATGCCGACCCACAGGCCAATTCCACTTCTGCATTGGGTTTTGATCCGGATAATATTTCCATAGGAACCTATCAGGCCTTAGAGCATGAGCTGAAGGCCAGTGAAACAACTATTAAAACCAAATCTCCGAACCTTGATTTAATGCCTGCCCAGATTGACTTGGTAGCAGTAGAAATTGAGCTGGTGGATAAAGTGGATCGCGAACAGATGTTTAAGCGCGCCCTGGCCGAAATCAAAGACCAATATGACTACATTATTATTGACTGTGCCCCTTCTCTTGGTCTTATTACCTTAAATGCGCTTACCGCTGCCGACTCGGTAATTGTACCTATACAGTGTGAGTATTTTGCTCTTGAAGGATTGGGCAAATTATTGAACACCATCAAAAGTGTACAAAACATACACAATCCGGATTTGGATATTGAAGGCCTGCTACTAACCATGTTTGACTCTCGCTTGCGCTTAAGCAATCAAGTGGTTGAAGAGGTACGTACTCACTTCCAAAATATGGTGTTCAATACCATTATTCAGCGCAATGTGCGCCTGAGTGAAGCCCCAAGTTACGGTGAGAGTATTATCATGTATGATGCCTCCAGCAATGGCGCGGTGAATTACTTAAATTTGGCCCGCGAATTTTTGGAGAAAAACGAAGCTATCCAGGAAACTGTATAAGCTCAACCCCTTAGTTGGTTCACTTTTAGAGGAGAGCATAAAATGGGTTATCCATTTCAAATCCAATGATTTAAGTTAAAACACGAATTACAACCTGTAGATTTAGGAATGTCAGCACCAAAGAGAAAAGCAATGGGAAGGGGTCTTTCGGCCCTATTGAAGGAAACCGGTGAAATAAATTCGGCCGCAGATAAAAATGCCGATAAAATAGTTGGTGTAATTGCTGACATTGAAATTTCACAAATCCGGGCAAACCCAGACCAGCCACGTACACAATTTAGTAAAGAGGCCCTAGAGGAACTGGCCATTTCCATTCGTGAGTTGGGCATTATTCAGCCCATCACCGTAAGGAAAAACAGCAACGGCACCTATACTATTATTAGTGGTGAGCGTAGATTCCGTGCCAGTAAAATTGCAGGTTTAGAGAGTATTCCGGCCTACATACGTTTGGCGGATGACCAAACCATGCTGGAAATGGCCTTGGTGGAAAACATTCAGCGCGAGGAGCTGGATTCCATTGAAATTGCCTTAAGCTACCAGCGCCTTATTGATGAGTGCAGCCTTACTCAGGAAGAAATGAGTGGACGTGTTGGAAAAAAACGCTCAACCATTACCAACTACTTGCGTTTGCTAAAGTTGCAGCCCATTGTACAGGCTGGTTTACGCGATAAAATGATAAGCATGGGCCATGCCCGCGCCATCATTAATGTAGAAAATGAAGACGAGCAGCTGGATATTTATCAGGCCATAATTGCCAAGGATTTAAGTGTACGCCAGGTAGAAGATGTAGTTCGTAAACTGAAAGTGAAAAATGATCCAGTATCTTCTGGCACAAAAACTGCTACTGCCTCGCTGCCTGAAAAATATCAGGAAATACAGGATAATCTAGCTGAAAAGCTGGATACAGATGTAAACCTTGTACGCAGCAAGCGCGGTAAAGGCAAGATCGTAATCCCGTTTAAAAATGATGACGAGTTTGAACGTATTTTGAGTTTACTCAGAAATTGAAAATCAAAAACTGCACACATAAGGTATTATTAAGGTCACTGGCCATAGTGCTGTTGTGCGGATTGCATTTTACATCTCTCGCTCAGGCAGATACCACTGGCATCCCAGTACTTTTAGATAGTGTTGGTGCCCCCGATCAAAAAACTACTCCCATTGCCACGGAGCCTTCCCGTAAGGTGAAAGCCGAAAAAATTGTACAAATAGATACAGTTGGCAAACCGTTTCACAACCCTGCTAAGGCGGCCATGTATGCGGCTGTATTCCCAGGCCTGGG
>CAXBJE010000060.1:0-11440 GCA_963975525.1 uncultured Owenweeksia sp.
CCCAATTCAGCACAAAAGAAGTGGTTTTTATCACTTATTAGAATTTGAGGCCCCAGGTGAAATTATTTCTCCACTAGAAGTGGAAATGAAGCGTGACGAGCGCATTATGCGTTTCTTGACCATGAAAATGGACAAGCACCATGCAGCATTTGCAGTAGTGAGAAGAAAAAAAATGTCTAACGCCTAAAATTATTTGCAATGAGTGAATTAGAAACAGGATCGAATCAATCAGAGATCAGATATCTACAGCCGTTAAAAATTGATACCGGCAACAGACAGAAGTACGACCGCTTTTTGCGTTACGGACTTAAATATGTAGACTACAAAGACACTAAGTTTTTGCTACAGTTTGTAAATGAGCAAGGAAAAATCCTTCCTCGTAGAATCACCGGAACATCACTAAAATACCAGCGTAAAGTTGCCAGAGCTATTAAGCGTGCACGCCACCTAGCTTTGATGCCTTATGTAGCTGATAACCTTAAATAAGACCGAGAGCTATGGAATTGATATTAAAACAAGACGTAGAAAACCTTGGTTACAAGGATGATGTAATTACTGTGAAGCCAGGTTACGGACGTAACTTCCTTATTCCTGGTGGTTATGCCGAAATGGCTACTTCTGGTGCTAAAAAGATGCTTGCTGAAACTATTAAGCAACGTCAGCACAAAGAAGCTAAAGCTATTGAAGAAGCCAAAAAGACGGCTACCGAGTTGGAGAAAATCGACATGAAGATTACTACCAAAGTTGGTAAAGGCAACAAACTTTTTGGATCTATTAACAATGCGAACCTTGCTGAGGAACTAGCGAAGCTTGGTCATCACATTGATAGAAAGTATATTCAGATTCAAGGTGGTACTGTAAAAGCTACCGGCCCTTACAGAGCTCAGGTTCGTCTTCACCGTGAGGTGGTTGTGGACTTCGGTTTTGAAGTGGTAGGCGAGGCCTAAGAATCCTGAACTTTTTGGGGTTAACAACGATAAAACCCTGACAGGCGCAAGCTTGTCAGGGTTTTTTATGTTTTATTGTAGTGTTAAAGAATGATGCCTATACCTAAACGTATGTTAATTACAGATTGTACGGCATAGCGCCCTGCGGCCATCTTGGTTAAGGCCTCTTGATTATAATCTTGATTTCCGGTGGCGTAGAAAAAGTCCTCATCAGTATTATGCGTTAGTAAAACCACCTGATTTCTAAATCCTCCCGTGTAAAAGTTGGAATTCAACCCATATGAGATAATGACTTTATCCTTAATAATCCGATTTGAGCCGATAGCAACCCCAAATGAAGGGCGGATCATTGAGCCTCCTGAAACAGTGAAATGCTCCACTGGATAACTACCATCTTTATAAGAGTAGGAGTAATCATTGTTACTCACCTTGGTAAGGCCAAAGTGAAACTCCATAAATTGATCTAATGGTGCAAAGTGTTGATTGAAAAGTCTTAGGCCAACCTCAAATCCATAGGCCTGCATAGAGGGATATTCCGTTAGGATAGAGTTAAACTCAGGACTTAAACTAGGTAGGTAGTTGGTGTTTACAAAATTGATTGAACCAACAACGGAGGCTTTTTTTGAAACGCACCATTGTGCTATCAGGTTATGTTGAAGGTTAATTGACATACCCTTTGTTTTCAGTTTGAACTCACCCTTGGGATCAAGTTCACTACTGTTAGGGTTAACCAGAGAGGGGAATACAAAGGCATTGTACTCAATTGAAAATCTCTTTCCTAGATAACCTGGTACTTTTTGGGCCACTGACGATTGCCAAATCATCAGTGACAATAAAAAAGGGAGGAAAACAGTTTTAAACATCAGATGTGTTTACAATAAAACCCCAATACCAACTCTTAGGTTAACAGCTGCCTGCATGCCATATCTGGCACCAGCCAACCTCAATAGGGATTCTTGATTTTCGGAAGTATTACCTTCTCTGCTTTCTCCAAAAGAGCTATTTGTATATCCTTCACCTATTACGTTTACGTGATGGCCAAGTCCACCAGGAAAAAAGTTAAAATCAAGACCATAGGAAACCAGGATGATATCATTAATAACCCTGTTACCACCAAAGGCCATGGCTATGGTCGGCCACGTCATTGAACTTCCTTCTACGGAATAGGTACGTGGGGTGCGAACACCAAGCCCGTCTTCTACCAAAACTGAATACTCAAAATCATCATTTTTTACTGATGCAAAACCAAGTCTGAATTCAACAAACTTGCCAAGCGGGGCATAGTGCTGGGTAAAAATTCTAATACCGGCAGCAAAACTCGTTGCTGACATGGATGGGTATTCTTCAAAAGAGAATCCATAGTAACTGGAGTTGTCATATCTGGCGGGTACGTAGTTGGTATTTACATAACCTACAGATGCCACTACTGAAGAGCGTTTTGAGAAACTCCATTGCCCAACTAGGTTATGCTGTAAGTTTAGTGACACTCCTTTTTGCCTAAGGTCGCCATCAGATTTAGGTTCTGCATTTGGGCTATTGGGATTAAAGAATGAAGGGAAAAGGTAAGCGTCATATCCTACTGTAAACCTTTTACCCAAGTAACCTGGAGCCTTTTGGGCGCTTGTGAAAACGGGAATAGCCAACGCTAAGACTACTAAATATTTGAGTTGAGCTATCATTTCTTCGGTTGTTCTTTAATTTGTATCAGGTAGTTGTAGATTACGCTCTTCATGTAATCGGAGTCATCACCGGTTTTGTAGTTGTTGTACTCGGCCATCAAGGCATCTCCATTTCTTAAATCTAAAAGGAAGAAATAGTTGAAGGAATCATAATCAGGAATAATAAGTTGGGCCACGGTAAATGGAAGAAGTGGAAAAACAATGGATGAATAGATTAATCTGCCAGCTACCGCACGCTCCCTTACTCGTAAACATAGATTGCCAGTATAGGCAATGTAATCTGTATTGTATTTTTCTCTTAAGTCTTGTACGTAGTCAAAGTCGCTAATTATAGCGTCAGTGTTTTCATGGTTCAATCGCTCTTCAATCCAGCTTTTTAATATGGAGATATCATTATACTTTTCAACATCATTGGTGCTGATGTCTTTATAGTCCAACATTTCCGCATCAAGGTTCACTTTTTTGGCAAGTGATTGAATGTGATTTTTATAGTCTGTTAAGCCTTCGTCAGTGGTTAGATACTGGATGCCGTCTTTAGCGCGTTCATCCATTTTCAGATAGTTTGGCGTAACAAACACTACCTTATCAATGCCCAAGGCAATGTTTTTATCATACTTTTTGTGAACCCTTCCGCGAGATGAGGCATAGTGGTCTCTTTGGTTTCTCGCATCGTCAGCCTTTTCGGCCAGATCATCAAAACGATAAGCAAATGTGGTATCCTGCCAAAAGTCAACAAAGGCATACAGATAATAATCCTTGTCAGAAACTACCTTGTCTTCCATGCGCTTGCGCTTAATATTTTTGATTTTACTACTACGATTGGCATTTATGCTATCCTGTAGCGCAATTAAACTAACATCACTGGTATCGTCAATTGCCTTACGGGAGTATTCACTTGGACGCATTTCATTTTCAAAAACCAGGTCATAAAGGGTCCGGTTAAAAATGCGTTTTACAAATTCATCATCCGGGTAATCCTGAAGCAAGCGGTAACTATGTTCTACGGCAAACGTGTTAAGATCCTTCTTGTTAAATTTTGAAAGCATATAGTACACTTGCTGACTTTCACCTTCAATCTTTTTATGAGACTTAACGGTTTTGTATAATTCGCCTTCATTACGGTAAACGCTTAGGCCGGCTAAGGCCTTGGCCACGGTTAGTCTTTGGTAGCGGTCTTCGCCATATTTCTGCTTAAGCAAAAAGGTGTTGTAAATGGCCTCAGCATAGTTTCCATAGGTTAAAAACAATCTACTGTTTTCGTAACGTGCCACTCGCTGGCAGTGTAAAAACAGGTCTTTTGAAACTAAATAATCCTTTCCCACGCTACCATCACTAATCAAATCTAGTAAGGCAAGCTTCCTCTTTTTGATGTTTGGGTGTGTACTTTCAGAATCATCAAAATCATCATTTGCTGTAATAGAAGCTACTTCCTCAAGTAAATACTCCGCAGGAATTTTCAGGTGCGGAGATTCTAAATAGCCCTTATCAAAAGGAATTTCGTCAAAGGGCAAATAAGAGTACTGAAGCACATCCATTACAAAAATGGGCGCCTGCATGCTATACCCAGAATTTTGGTAGTAACGTCCAAGGCCTTTTGAGTCGGCCTCCAATTCATGAGATTTGGAGTAGGTGCTTAACGCCTGCAGTTGTTCGGCTCTGCTGGTTCTCCTGTAAAGGTCTTCCCCGTTACGTATTTTTTCCCTCTCTACATATTGGTCAAATACGTGGTTTTCATCAAAGTGACTAATCTCGTGAGCTAATACATAGGCCAGTTGAGCCTCATTTTCCACCTGCGCTATGAGTCCAAGATTGATGAAAATGATTCCATTACCAGTGGCAGATGCATTTACAATAGGGCTTTTTACCACATACACTCTTAGCTTTTTGCGCAGCGTAGGGTTATCCTTTAGCAGGATGTCTACAATTTTTTCGCAGTACTGAGTGATGGTATCTCCAAAAAGAACGTCTCCACTTACCAAATATTCATTAATGAAGTATTCACTTCTTTGGTAGAATTCGTCCTTTTGCTTCCGGTCTTTTCTGGCTTCATCAGATTCAATGTTTTCACTTTGAGCCTTGTATTTATTGGCATAAGCTTCGGTAAAATCCGAGGGTATTTTTCCTTTGGATTGAAGCGGAGTGTAATAATTCCAGTCTTGAGCTGAGGCACAAAAGCCAATCAGCGAAATCCAGAATGTTAGTAGCGTTATTTTCATTCTTTTAATGTTGAGTAATAGTGCAAGGATAGTAATATTTTATTGACATCAAACCCCTCAATTCTATTTCG
Source organism: uncultured Owenweeksia sp. (assembly GCA_963975525.1). GTDB lineage: Bacteria > Bacteroidota > Bacteroidia > Flavobacteriales > Schleiferiaceae > Owenweeksia. The sequence goes on from CAXBJE010000060.1 coordinate 4,914, forward strand.
GATATTTGCACCCGCAAAAAACAGGAGATGGGCATTTTTAGTAAAATCTTTAGTAAAGAGAAAAAGGAAAAGCTGGATCAGGGATTGGAAAAATCCAAGGACAGCATGTTTTCCAAGCTCAGCCGAGCGGTAGCTGGTAAAAGCACAGTAGATGCCGAGGTGCTTGATGAACTCGAGGAAGTACTGGTGACATCGGACGTAGGGATTCAAACTACAATTAGGATTATTGAGCGTATCGAAAAAAGAGTGGCCAGCGACAAATATATAGGTGCAGCTGAATTGAATAAAATTTTACGCGATGAAATAGCCGGATTATTAGCTGAAAATGAAGCTGAGGATTTAAACGATTTTGTAATTCCAGCTGAAAACCGACCACACGTAATAATGGTGGTGGGTGTAAATGGAGTGGGTAAGACTACTACCATTGGCAAATTAGCAGCACAGTTTAAGGCCAAAGGCTTGAAAGTGGTATTAGGGGCTGCAGACACTTTTCGTGCAGCAGCCGTTGATCAGCTTGTGATTTGGAGTGAGAGGGTAGGTGTAGATATTGTAAAGCAGGGCATGGGGTCAGACCCTGCTTCTGTTGCTTTTGATACGCTGCAATCCGCAGTGGCACAAAAAGCTGATGTGGTTATTATTGATACCGCAGGCCGCCTTCACAATAAAATTAACCTGATGAACGAATTGGGTAAGATTAAGCGGGTAATGCAAAAGGTTATCCCAAACGCTCCGCACGAGGTGCTATTGGTGCTTGATGCTTCAACAGGTCAAAATGCAATAGAACAGGCCAAACAGTTTACAAAGGCCACGGAAGTATCATCTCTGGCACTTACAAAACTTGATGGAACTGCCAAGGGAGGAGTGGTAATCGGGGTTTCAGATCAGTTTCAAATCCCGGTAAAGTATATAGGAGTAGGAGAAGGTATTGACGATCTTCAAATATTTAATAAGCACGAGTTTGTAGATAGTTTTTTTGGGGGCAAGGATTTGGGATAGTCTTTGATAAATTCCAAAAATTCAGAATTTCATCTTTCTTAGTATGCAGAAAACTCTATTTGTATTAGCCGCCCTAATTATCCCTTTTGGAGTATTCTCCCAATTAGATAAATCTCTTGCTATAAAGGTGCCACCCAAGGTGCCGCCATGTTTTGAAACGACTTACCTAGCGCAAAAAGGAATCCCTCAATTATATGCTGCTGATGAAATTGATAGCGTGGTAGCCTTGTTGGAAGATTGGGAATCAATCTGCGGAGGTGTACAAGAGGCAAGGCACATAAGGATTTTGCTTGATATTAAAGGAGATAGCTTTAGTGTGGCAGATGAGGTTTGGTTGTTGAACACCTTGGTAACCTATAAGCAGTCATCGGGGTATAGCGAATCTAACGTAAGTGGCTATCGCGATTATTACTTACAAGAGTGGCAACAAGTGGAGACCGATTACAAGACCTTCATAAAAACATTGGCACTGGAAATACAGGCGGAGAAAGGTTCACCAACTCCTGTTGAATCAGATATTCTAAATTATTATGCGGGTAATGAATATCCACTTTTCAAAAGTTTGCGAAAAGGACGCTATACAGGTATTTCACTGCAATCGGAGTTTGATAAAAAGGTGAATTCGTACCGTTACAACTCAGGTGGTCTTTTTGCTTTTTATGGAGGAACATGGACACCAACAAACAATTTATCCAGACTAGGCACACACCCTGAACTTGGGTTAAAAGTTGGGTATTATGATAACCGATTTACGTTTGATTTAGGTTTGGGAGTGCGCTTTGGTAGTGCCCCGGAGGATTATCGAGTTCTTAAAAATGATTCCATGTATAAATCAAATCAGTACACCGGGTTTTTTATAGGTGCAGGTATGGGATATGCTATTTACAGAGGTATTAAAAGTCAGTTTGATTTTACTGCAGGCCTCGCCTATGACCAAATTACGATGTATGTAAGCGACCAGGAAACCGGGGAAGGAGGTCTGAGTATCCGATCTATAAATGTAAAGGCTGGTGTGGAGTACAAATACTTTTACAACATTAAAAGCTACATAGCCATTGGTACGGGCTACAACTTTTTGAATTACAAAAACAACATAAATGATGACCTGTATGGCGGTGCTGTTTCGGTACACCTTATTTGGGGCTTTACAGGAGATCATGCTAAGCGCAGAGAGTTAAAAGAACTGGGCTACTAAGTAATTTGCATCACAATAATTTATGAGCACACAAATAATCACGGAAGTTTTTAGACTTAACTCAGCGAGCATCCGTATGTCGCTTATTTTGGTGTGTACCTCCTTTTTAATGTTTGGGCAGGTATCCGAGTCGTTGGAAAGAAAATTGAATAAAGCTGCCCCTGATTGTTATGATATAGGGTATAACGCGCAAAAGATTGTTCCTGAGTTTTATGAGGCAAAAGAGTTTGACAGTATAATTTCAGTACTTGATTATTGGGAGAAAAACTGTGGCGAACTTGATGCAGTAAAGTATGGAAACATTCTATTAGATATAAAGTATGAAGAGTTTGTTGAGGCAAAATACCCTGACCTGCTTCAGTTGTTGGTGGGTTATCGTGAGACTGTAGAATACACCTCAGGTAATTACTTTTATTATGACAGGCGCTCACAGGAGATAATTAATGCCCAAAATGCTTACCATGCTTTTTTGAAGTCTTTTGCCGGAGACTTGCTTGCAGTACAAAACCACCCAGGTATTGAAAAGGATATTTTGGATTTTTTTGCGGGTAATTTTGATAGTCTTACTGCGGGTCTTGATAAGGGCCAATACGAAGGAAGCAGTCTTCAAAAAGCCTATAATAATCTAATTAACGAACTCATTTATGATAAGGGCATGATGATGGGACTGTATGCAGGTAGCTGGAGTCCCACGGGAAATTTAAGCACTGTGGGTACTCATCCTGAAATTGGATTCGTATATGGCGGGTATAAAGACCATTACGGTATTGATTTTATAGCTGGCGTGCGCTTTGTGGATTCCCCAAATGATTATAGAATACGTAAGGATGATTCAACATATGTAAGTAATCATTTTACAAGTGTAACAGTCGGACTTCAGGGCTACTACTCTCTTCTTAAGGGGTTTAAAAATGAGCTCGCTCTGGCTGCTGGCCTTGGCTATGATGGTATTACCATTCAGTCATCAGATGAAGATAGCGGAGCAGAATCGGTTAGTGTAGGTACGCTAAATATTAATTTGGGGTTGCAGTACCGGTTGTACTATGACTTGAAAAATTACCTGGCATTTGATGTGCGATATCATTACCTAAATTTTAAGAATAACATTAATGGCGAACTGGCAGGACATGCGATAACAGGCCGACTGGTTTATGGGTTTACTTCCAGCCACGCAAGACAACGAAAACTAAGAGCATTGGGTTATTAAACCTTAATGCGCAATAGAAGAAGGATTTTATGAGGACGAAGACGATTAAGAAGAACAAAATCAATATTGTAACCCTGGGTTGCTCTAAGAATATTTATGATTCGGAGATATTGATGGGACAGCTACAAGCCAATGGCAAAAATGTAGCGCATGAAGAGGATGATGGAAACATTGTGGTGATAAATACATGTGGCTTTATTGATAATGCCAAGCAAGAGTCAATAGATACCATTTTGAACTTTGTAGAAAAGAAACAAAGTGGTGAGATTGATAAGGTTTTTGTTACCGGATGCTTATCAGAGCGCTATAAACCAGACTTACAAAAGGAAATTCCTGATGTGGACCAATACTTTGGTACGCGCGAGTTGCCAAAGCTTCTAAAGGCATTACGTGCTGATTACAAGCGTGAGCTGGTTGGTGAGCGCCTAATGACTACGCCACAGCATTTTGCCTATATGAAGATTTCGGAAGGTTGCGATCGCCCTTGTTCCTTCTGTGCTATTCCGCTTATGCGCGGAGGGCATAAGTCCACACCTATTGAAGACATGGTAACAGAAGCCAGTAAGCTTGCTGCCAAAGGTGTTAAGGAACTTATCCTTATTGCGCAGGATCTTACCTATTACGGGCTGGATATTTATAAGAAACGAGCTTTGGCCGATCTTTTAATGGAATTAGTAAAAGTTGAAGGCATAGAGTGGATACGCCTGCATTACCTTTTTCCTGCCGGTTTCCCGGAAGATGTATTGGATGTAATACGAGAAGAGCCAAAGGTGTGCAACTACATTGATATTCCGCTTCAGCATATTAGCGACCCTGTTTTGAAATCTATGCGCAGGGGAACCACCATGGCCAAAACCAACCGCATACTTGACTTGATGCGTGAAAAAGTGCCCGGAATGGCCATCCGAACTACGCTTATTGTGGGTTACCCCGGAGAAACGGAAGAAGACTTTGAAACCCTGAAACAGTGGGTTAGGGATATGCGCTTTGAGCGTTTGGGTTGTTTTACCTACAGTCATGAGGAAAACACCCATGCCTATAATTTGGAAGATGATGTGCCGGAAGAAGTGAAGCAAGAGCGCGCAGCTGAAATCATGGCCATCCAGCAACAAATTTCAGAGGAATTGAACTCTGAAAAAATTGGTAACACCTACCGCGTTTTAATCGACCGTAAGGAAGGAAACTACTTTGTAGGCCGTACCGAGTTTGATTCACCTGATGTGGACAACGAAGTGCTGATAGATGCCGAATACTTGAAATCCGGAGATTTTTGTGAAGTGAAAATTACCAGTGCTACGGATTATGATTTGTATGGGAGTGTGGTGTAGAATTATGAATAGTAAGAGACGTTTTGAGATCAACACTCTCTAATTTCTTTTACTGAAGTTATTATTAGTTTACCCCTTATGTGTTGCTACTATAAGATTTTGTTGTGCTTTTCGTAATTAATTTTCATAGCACCTTCTAATTTCTTAAAAGCCAGCCATAGCTGACATGGGATATTTCCATGATTCTTATTGCAGTGTCTGCATTTTCCTGTATAAGAATTTAGATGGGATTGTACTGGCGCATAAAGGTAGTTTATGTATAAATCAGCTGTTCTTTCTCTTAAATCCAGATAATCTCTATCCAAGTATTCCTTGTCATTAAGATCATTGTAAACCTTAGAAATCCTTGCCATAAGGCTGATTAACTGGAATAATTTGGCATCGTCTTTTTGATCTAGATAGTAGGTGTTTTGAATGAAATACATTCCAATCCTAGCTGGCGCGAGCGTCCCGCTCGTGCTTTAATACTTTCAAGGATTAACATCAATTTTCAAAACAGTTTGATCGTCATTGCCGTAGTTGCGGGCACTGCTATACTTCCAGTCAATAGGTTCGGTCACGAAACCGCTTTTAACCGGATTTTGATGTACATAATCCAGTTTTTGCCTAAATACCTTTTCAGACCATATTTCAATAGGTTGATTGTGTTGTTGCCAAAACTGGCGATGCTTTATATTGCTATTTTTCTTTCCTGCCTTTTCAAACATCCCCATTAGCCACTCTTTGCGGCTTTCTGTCGAATTACCTTCAATCTCCTTTAGAATCCGTTTAGAAGTAAAACCCTTGAAGTCTCTAATTAAACCAGATGGTTCACCAAGTGCCGATCGGAATATTAAATGCACGTGGCTGGGCATAATACAATAGCCAAAGATTTCCATGCCCTTATTTTTACGGCAATAATTTAAAGAATCGATCATTATAGCAAAATAGGCTTCTCTTACAAAAATATCTGTCCAGTAAACCGTAGCGAAGGAAATGAAATAGGCACCCTGCTTTTCGTGGAATTTGTATTTACGACTCATATTGGAAAGATAGGAAAAGGAATAATATTAGGCACGAGCGGGACGCTCGCGCCAGCTTCAGTGTGGCTTTTTTTTTGAGTACTCAACTACTTTGTTTCATAGTATTTTTATTTCACCGCAGAGACGCAGAAAGCGCTAAGTCTCGCAGAGTCTACTCTGCGGGGTCTTTTCGTACTTCGTGCCTCTGCGCTGACGAAAACTATCAATACCCAAAACAAAAAAAGCGGATCAGAAACTCTAACCCGCTTTTCATACATATTTTAACCCGAAATCTTTATTGATGAATCACCCGCCTTAACGCAGCCATCTTTACTGCTGCAACGGCACATTCTACACCTTTGTTGCCATGTTTACCACCGGCACGGGCCCTGCTTTGCTCAATGTTGTTATCAGTAAGAACGCAGAAGATAACGGGAGTATCGTAGCGGATGTTGAGGTCTTTTACCCCTTGGGTTACACCTTCGCACACAAAATCAAAGTGGCGGGTTTCCCCTTGAATTACCGTTCCTATTACAATAACAGCATCAAAGATGTCCTTTTCGCAAAGGAGTTTGGCACCAAATACCAGTTCAAAAGTGCCGGGCACGTTTATCCTTGAAATTTGATCTTCCGGAGTTCCGGTTTCTATAAGGGTATCAAAAGCTCCCTGATAAAGAGCTTCTGTAATTTCGCTGTTCCATTCTGCCACTACAATTCCAAAGCGCATTCCCGATGTATCGGGCAGCTTGTCCTTGTCAAATTCAGAAAGGTTTACAGCGGCAGTAGCCATGCTTAGGAGT
>CAXBJE010000061.1:0-11388 GCA_963975525.1 uncultured Owenweeksia sp.
TCTTACTCAATAAATTTTCAGCTTTTTGATTCGTTACACAGTATCCGGCAGTACATTTCCCGCCACTTGGGAATTTAGATCCACTAACGTAGGAAATTGTTCGTAGGGAGGATAATATTCCGTCTTTAGCTAAGAATTGTACGTTGGGACAAAAGGTTTGATCTAAAATAAATACAGGGTCAATAGCCGTTTCGCCTTTGGCCGTTTTGCGCTCTTTACTTAAAACAGCCTTTAGTTTTTCGAGGTCAGGAACTTCAACCCTTGGGTTGGTAGGTATTTCAGCAATAATGTAGGGGATGGCATTTTCCTCTGCAATGGTGGCCAAAACCCTATCAATACTTTGTACCATATCGTTATCGCCATCCACGGGTAAATCCACCACTTCCACATTGTCAATACATGCCGCAACACGCCTGGCCTGGTCGTTTGTGCCACCATAGCAATTTGGCGGAACAACAAATTTGATGGCCTTTCCCTTGTGGTTTTCCTGAGCATCATGCACCAGCCCCATCATAATGGCATACTGAATAGATAAGCCGCTGGAGCCAACGAGTGCTTTTGTTGGGGAACCTGTAATGCTCTTTATAGATGATAATACAGAAGCTTTATTCCGGCTGTGCTCCGCTTCATAGTCCCGATTGACACTAGCAGCGGCCGGGTTATTCATCAATAGATCTAAAGCAATAAGGCAATTGGCAGGGGTCATGGCAATGGTCTCCCTTCTACGCACATGCTGAATTTCTGAAATATAGCTTTCATTCTGCGCACCATTTACCAGAAGTACACTTCCAATAACAGAGTGAACACCAACAAAAAAGTCAATTTGGGGCGTTTCCGCGATGGGAGTTTCTACAACTTCATCCTCAGCGGTTATTAAAATAGTGCTGCCATTAAACGGAGGAACAGCCGATGCGCTCTCCACATGTTTTAAATCAAAATAATAGCCGTACACACTATGGAGCACTTCTACATCTAAATACTCCGGCTTTTGGCCAGTATATACAATTTGGGTTCTTTTATTATCCAACAGGTTTTTTCTAAGCACCGCTAAAACGGGAGCCGTTTTAGAAGAAAAGCTGATGACACTTTCCGGTTTTACATTGTTCAACCTGGCAATTCCCCATTCCAGTATGCTGGATAAGGGGTGCCCCAAACGGATATAATCATAAGCCGTGGGTAGTTGATTAAGTGCCGCTCCGATATCTACCGGAGTAGAGTTGTAATCATTAAACAAGGCTTCAAACTGCTCTAAAAACTGGGTTTTGGCCTTCGACTCATCATAAATATCCAGCCTGTGGGTGGTTAGGGTCAACCAATCTGGGGGCATGTTATCCACAACGTCCTTTATATAATTCAGCACTTTATTAGCATCCATAATTATTCCTTTAGATAGGGCGCCAACATACGCGAATTTGCGCTATCTCAAAAGAGTTTCAGGAGGTTTTGTTCCATCGGGCTTTATCCCAAATGTGGTAAGGACCTGGAAATCGTAGAGTGGAGGTTGGGGGGTATTCTGTTTATAAAAATAAGAGTTTGTGTTGCCGGCTTAAGACCTAACCCGCACTGCAGCCGTGCGAACGGTGAAAATGCTTTAGGAAGTGAAGCTCAATACTAGATTTCCTCTTTTATGCCCTGTCTCGGCATGGCGGTGAGCTTCCCGGATTTCTGAAAAGGGATAGGTGTGCTCAATTACAGGTTTAAGCGTTCCTGTTTCCAATAGATTTGTAAGAAACTGAAGTTCTTCTACCGTTAACTTTGCTACTCCTGAAATAAGCTGGTGTCTTTTAGAGAGGGCGTTTAATGCCGAATGAAGCATAAGGGAAATACTCATGGCCACCGTAAGATATACTCCCGCAGAATTCAATACTCTCTTGGCTTTGCTGTAGGTTGTTTTTCCCACAGTGTCAAAAATGACATCAAATTTTTCAGCATTTTTGGTAAAATCCTCTCTTCTGTAATCAACTACTTTATCTGCCCCAAGAGAACGAACCAAATCGGCATTGCTCTGGCTACAAACAGCGGTTACCGTTGCTCCAAAGTATTTGGCCAGCTGAACTGCATAAGTACCAACACTTCCTGAGGCCCCGTAAATCAAAACTTTTTGGGCCGGTTTGATATCGGCTTTTCGGAGAAAATGCAGAGCAGTGGAAGCACCCACTGGTAAGGCAGCTGCCTGTTGATCGTTAATGTTGGCTGGTCTTTGCGAAATAACCCCATCCGCAGGCACGGCCACATATTCGGCATGGGCACCGGCATTTGAGCCCGTATAACCAAAAACGGCATCCCCTTTTTGAACAGAGTAACATCGCCACCCACACTATCCACCACACCGGAAAACTCGTGACCTAATACAGTTCTTTTGAGCTTAAACAAGCCATTGTATAGTCTAATGGCAAAGGGGTTACCAGCACGCATTCGCCAGTCTCCGGCAGTAACGGTGCTGGCATTCACTTTTACCACTATTTCATTGTTATTTGGATTTGGTTTCGGCATATCTTTTAGTTGTACCACTTCAGGATGTCCGTAAGATGTATAAACTGCTACTTTCATTTTAATTTGATTTTCTGCTGCAAAGAACAGCAGTATGCCTACAGCGGGTGTTCGTAATTACAAAGGGTGTGTTCGGAATCATAATTCCGAACATTTTTCATGGAAATGTGGGATTCAGTTTAGCCTTTCAGGAATTTACTTGGGGTAATGCCGGTTTCCTTTTTAAAGTAGGAATTGAACACAGTTTTAGAGTTGAAACCACAATCGTAAGCTATGGCCATAATGGTGAGGTTGGTTAACCCGGGATCTTTCGCCAAATTTTTAAATGTTTCTACTCGGTAATGATTAATGAACTCATTAAAGTTTTTCCCAAAACCATCATTTAGCAGCCATGATAATTGGTTGGCATTAATACCTAGTTGATCGGCCAACGAGCGTAATGTAAGGTTTGGGTCTAAGTATGGCTTATCTGTTTCAATCAGTTGCTGTAGCTTGTCTTTAAAATTTGCGGCCGTTGTTGCGTCAAGCAGGGGTTTTTTGTTACCCGTTTCCTTTTTAGCCCCAAGTAAATCCGTAGGAAAAAGCTTTTTATGAAGCTCCAAATAACGTGGGTCAGTTTTTATTGGGTTTACAATGGGGTCAGAGTATCGCAACAGCAGAAAGGGAGATGTGGTATTCAATGCATCTTCAACCCAGGCAAATGCTTCGTTATTCCTGCCCGTTGCACAAGCCAGTAAAAAACGAAAGGAGTCTGTTGTAAAATTATCGCCATCGTTGGCCAGGTCATTCAATACGTTTCTCGATTTCTGAGCATTTTCTGTATCCTGCTTTAAAGCATAGCCTAAGGCTTGTATGCCTGCTTTTTCACTCTCAATTATCAGTTCAGCTGGTTGTTTATCAAAGAACTTTATGGCTTCATCATACTGCCCCAACTTAAGCAGGCAAAAGGCCTTTACCGAGTGGGCCGGAATATTCATCGGGTTCACTTCCAAACACGCATCTAATTGCTTCAGTGCTGCGCTATAGTTTTCTGACATGTACTGAATGTAAGCACTGTAGAACTGTGTCTCCTGCGAGAGAGGGTCAATATTTAATGCCTCTGTTAAATGTTTTCGGGCTTCCGTATTTTTTCCGGCAAGGATGTAGAGAAATGCCATAAAGCGCCTCGATTCCACATGGTTTGGATTAAGGCTTATCGCTTTAGTACCATATTCAAAAGCTTCGCTATAGCTGCCTTTAGTATAAAATGCCAGGTTGGCAAGTTGATAATAAGCATCGGGCAGTTTGTTGTTAATACTCAGGGCGTGTTGTGTTAACTCTGCGCATTTGCCCCAGCCTTCTTCATAAGGAAAAATGCCAATGGTAGCCAAAAAGCTATGGGCTCCAGCCAAGCCAACCAGCGCCTCAGCATGCTTAGGGTCAATACGCAATGCTTGCTGGTAGTATAGTATGGATTGCTTTACGTCCTCAGGATTCCACTTATTAAAAGCCTGTCGCCCTTTCAGGAAAAGTTTGTACGCTTCTATGCTTTTGGTGTTAGGCTGCACAAGGTGCTCCTGAATTTCAAAGTGCCCAAAATGCTCGCGAAACCGTTCTGCAATCAGCAGACTTATCTCATCCTGAACTTCAAAAATATTGTCAAGTTTCCTGTCCCAGGTTTCAGACCAGAAATGAAAGTCTTCGGCTGCATCTATCAATTGGGCGGTTATGCGAATGGCATTACCAGAAAGCCGCACGCTCCCTTCCAGCAATGTGGCCACACCCAGTTGTTCCCCTATTTCGGGTATGGGAATGTTTTTTCCTTTAAAGTAGAATGCCGATGTTCTGGAGGTGACTTTTAGTCCCTCTATCTTGGCCAGCGCATTTATAATCTCTTCGGTAATACCATCACTGAAATACTCGTTTTCCTGGCTCGTACTCATATTTACGAACGGCAGAACTGCAATGCTGGCTTTACGAGGTATGTTGGGAGTGCTATTCAATATACTCGCTTTTGGTTAAGTCTTGAATTTCGAAATTAATGAAACCCAACAAGAAGAGAATAGAGTTGTGATAAATGCTCGCAACGGGATTAGTTTATTAAAAGTAAACTGCGGCAAACTTCGCTCATACACTACTTACTGAAACTCCACTCCAAATTCCAACCTACGGTTAACATACTGCCGTTAACGTTGAATTTGTTATGAGCTGAAAATTATAGCCATAAAGAACATAGAGCGCACCAAGTACCGAAAGGCCGGCCTGCGGTGAAATGAAATAATCCTGTGTTTTAAAGTCAGTTAATACGCCTCCCTTTAGTTTTACGGTAAAGAAGTTCTTTGAATATTCATAAGAAAGGCCGGGCGCGATATTAAAATTTTCGTGAAGGCGGAAATCTACATTAAAGGAAGGGCCGTGCGAATTCTTAAAATAAGTTAGGGTATCACTAAAGTGAGGCTCTACTCGCTTCACCTTTCCTATGCCCAGGGAGAGGTAGCTGCTTCCCTGATAAGCATATTCCACTTTTGTTGAAAAATGGCGCTCTTTATACTGAGCATTGGCAGATATTGTTACTATGAGAAATAGAAGCCAGAGCAGAGTGTCTTTCATCCTTTTGAATATTTGATTTGCATGCTGTGTCTGGACTGCAAGTCCGCGTGAGCGGTTGGGGTTTTGTCAACGCCCAGATTGGAAGGACGCTTGAACAGTTAAGTTATTTCATCTTTATAGTGGGTAACAGCATGTCTAACTGTTGTTTAAACTGGAGTTTTAAATCTTCCACATTTTTATAAACCGTCCGGAAATGCCCCAAGTCTTTTAGCTTTTCTCTAAAAGCCAATAAACTTTTAATTTCATCAGTAATACTCTCGGTATCTATAGGCGCGTTTTTAAAGTATGTGTAAACGAATGGATACCCATTTTCTTTAAAGTGACCAAAGGCTGTTTCAAATTCTTCAGCAGTAAATTTTCCAACTTTGGTAAAAAACAGACTAACGAAGATATCACACTGTTTAACTGCGTTATTATACTCGTCTTGTAAACGACTGCGTGAAATGGCATCAATGAAATTTTCCCAAAGTATTAGTTCTATAAAAATACCTTCTTTATAAAGTTTTTGATTTTCTCGGTGTATGAATATTTCAAACTGTTCTCTTTCTGCTTTAAGTTCTGCAGAAGATGCCAAGAAAATTTTGAGATGTAATTGTGAACCTTCTCGATCAATTGGGGTGGAGTAACCATTCAGAATATCAGTTATCGGCAGGTCTTCATCCAGTTCGTCATGATACCAGGGTTTGTTTTTTTCTTCAAGCTTAACAAGTCTTAAATAATCTATCCAATGGTCTTTGAATTGAACATCTTGCTTTATTTTCATTTGTGGAAAAGGCTTGTGCAACTTGCGAAAAGTTTCTCTAATGGTATATAGATAACTTCTTCCTTCTCCTTTATTACCCTGTACTTCTACATGGATATAATTTTTTCGGTAACTCTGATAAACTTTTGCTTGACACGATCCATTTGAAATATAAACACCACTCCGCCACCTTTTTTCGTCCATGATGTCCTGATGCATTTCAACAATAAACCGAGTCATAAAAGAACTAGGAACAAAATCGTCATAGTTGTACCGAAAATGCATAGAATCAGCACTATTCCAATCAAAATCAGGCTCCACGTCTTCAAAAAGATCTGGAATGAAATAAATATCGGGCTGGTCTTTTGCAGCGTAACATAAGTTGAACTTTTTCATTAGCTCCAAAAGGTAGGCATGCCTCGCCTTTGGAAATCTCTTTTGATGAAGTATGCGTTCTAGCTCTCCAACATGTAATTGACCTTTATATTCATCCTTTACCTTAGAGTCATTTATTATAGCGTAAACACCATCCATAATCCATTGAGGGTTAATTACATTGGTGTCCAAAAGGCGTGGATCATCAACGAAGCTAACTACAGCCCCTATCATACTAAGCAGTTTCAAATTTATTTTTCTTTCATTTTCAGGAAGATCCTTGATAAACTGTAGGCTTTCATATCTTTCGTAAGTAATAAAGTCAGTTCCCTTTGCTTCTAAATCCTCTAGCTCCTTTTTTACTGCAAACCACTGGGGGGGGCGTTCTTCAAAAACACTTGGCATTAATTGTTTGTCTGTTACAGTTTCAATAATTGCCTCTTTAAGCCTCTCTAATGTTTCAGAGGCTTTGCCCTCTTTGCAATTATTAATACTGGTTCTAACAAAACCTACAATGTTTGGGTAATCCCTTTCAAGGCTCTTTCTGTCTAAATCATGCGGATCCATATCCACCTTGTTTATTACCACCAAAACTGGAGCCTTATTGCCCAACTGATTTGCCAGCTTTAGCCAATGATTAAGTTCATTTCTTTCCCTTCGAGCAAGAGTGACTAAAACATATAAAGTACGTTCAGAGAAAAAAAACTGGTGAGTACTTCGCATAAACTCTTGGCCACCAAGATCCCAAATATTTAGGCGAATATTTTTAATTTCATGAGAGATTGTAATCTGGCTTCTTTCAATGCCGTGAGTGGTCTTAATTTTTCTGTTAATCTTTCCCTGTTGTAGAAATTCGATAATGTGGGTTTTGCCATAATTGCTTTCTCCGATAAAAATAACTTTTGCCTCATTGATAGGTTGTAACGTTCCTTCTTGTTCAGCTCTTTGCCAGTTTAGGATTTGTTGAATTTGTTCATGGGGTGGCAACCCATAAACTTCAATACCAACTTTAAACGCATTGTTGTTTAAGCTTAGCCGCTTTAATGAAGTGAGTTCTTGAATTTCCCCGGGTATAGTTGTTAGTTGGTTATCAGATAAATCAAGTGAGCTTAACTTAGTCAATTTTCCAATGCTTTCTGGAAGATTTTTGATGCCAATTTCACTAGCTTCAAGATGGGTTAAATTGGGGAGGCTTGTAATTTTATCAGAAATGTGTCCAAGAGGATTGCCCCATAAATATAGCAAGCCTAATTTTTTCAGGTTTTCTATAGAATTGGGAATTGTTGAGATATGATTTCCACCAAGTCCAAGAACCAATAATTCGGAAAAATTCCCAATCCAATCCGGAATTGATGTAAAATTGTTTCGTGTTAAACTAAGTTCAGTTAAATCTTTCAGTCTCCTAAGGTTATCGGGAATTGTTTGAAGTTGATTACTGCTTAGCCCTAGACGTCTCAATTGGATAAGCTCCCCAATCCAAAAAGGAATGGTGCTAATACCATTATTGCTTATCTCCAGTACAGTTAGCTTTTTCAGTTTTCTTAGGCATGAAGGAACTTTTAATAGTTTATTATTATTTAAACTCAGGTGTGTAAGTTGACTCAAGCCACCAATGCTTTTTGGAATAGAACTTAGTTGATTGTACCCTAAGTATAGTGTGGTTAAGCTTGAAAGGGTTTCAATACACTCTGGGATTTTTAAAAACTTATTTTCAGTAATGTCAAGCTTAAATAGATTTGAAAGTTTCCCTAAACTTTTAGGTAGTCTCGTTAGTTCATTCTCGTATAAAATAAGTTGTTCAAGGCTAGTCAGGTGTTCAATATCATCAGGTATAAAACTTAGTTTATTACCACCAAGATTAAGTTCGGTTAGGTGATGTAACTCGAATATTTCAGCAGGAAATTGGGTAAGGCCCAAATCTGATAATGCAAGCATTTTAACTTGACTTTGATTTTCTTTGGCTAATTGGATAAGCCTAAGTGCCTCGCGATAGTTATCTTCCATTAAACTTTTTTAAAACGTCTTCCGCTAACAGATATACCAAATTTTAAGATGACAAATTCGGTATATCCTCCTTCTTGTCAAATTCATAAAGGCGTTTGGCCTCCTCCTCTTTGTACTTGCTCACTTGAGCCAAGGCATCAGGTACCACATCACTGGAGATTACAACGAGAGAACCCTTTTTAGCATTTTTTACTGCAAAGGCAATGGCTTCCTTTTCAGAAGGGATAACGGTCACTTTTTTGTTGGGGTCCACAGCATGGATACCAGCCAGTATCATGTCAATCAATTCTTTCTCGGATTTGCCCCTCAGGTTTTTATCCTGGCGGATGATGATTTCATCAAACATTTCCGCAGCAATGCGGCCAATGTCCATATTGTCTTCCAGCCTGCGGTCGCCAATACCAGCTATAATACCCACCTTAGGGTGTTCGTCCATCTTTTGCAGCATATTGTGCAGGGCACGCAATCCGGCAGAGTTATGGGCATAATCGAGCAATACGTTAAAGTCTTTAAACTCAAACATATTAAGGCGACCAGGGGTTTGCCCCGGTGATGGAATAAAAGACTCCAAAGCCACACGGATATCCTCCAACGGAATACCGCGAACATAGGCGGTAAGCACGGCAGGCAGCACATTCTGTATCATAAAGGTGGCCTTCCCTCCAAAAGTAAGAGGAACATTAACGGCCTTTATCACGCGCATTTTCCACTCACCACGGCAAATGGTAATGTAGCCGTTTTCATAAACTGCAGAAAGTCCGCCCACTTTGGCAATTGCCTTTATATGTGGGTTTTCCTCATCCATACTGAAGAGGGCCACATTGGCCGTTACGTTTTTGCGCATGGCATATACGTTCTCGTCATCGGCATTCAATATGGCATAGCCATCCTTACGCACCGTTTCCGGGATTACGCCCTTTACCTTGGCCAGTTGCTCCACAGTATGAATCCCCTTTAGTCCAAGGTGGTCGGCAGCTACATTGGTAACTATCCCCACATCACAACTATGGAAACCAAGTCCCGCACGGAGTAAACCACCACGGGCACATTCCAGTACAGCCATATTTACGGTGGGGTCTTTTAGTACAAACTCAGCACTGGCGGGGCCTGTACAATCACCTTTCATCAACAGTCGGTTTTGGATGTACACACCATCGGTAGTGGTGTAGCCCACTTTAAAGCCCTTCATCCGCATAATATGCGCAATAAGGCGGGTGGTAGTTGTTTTTCCATTGGTTCCGGTAACGGCCACAATAGGGATGCGGCTTTCCGTTCCGGGAGGGTACATCATATCTATAACATGGCCTGCCACGTTGCGCGGTAAACCCACGGCAGGGGCAAGGTGCATCCGGAAACCCGGTCCGGCATTTACCTCCAGCACTGCTCCGCCAGTTTCGGGCAGGGGAGTACTGATGTCGGTAGTCATTATATCAATCCCACAAATATCGAGGCCAATAATGCGCGCGATGCGCTCGGCCATAAATACATTGTAGGGGTGTACTATATCAGTAACATCGGTAGAAGTTCCGCCTGTGCTCAGGTTGGCGGTGTCTTTTAAATTCAGCCACTCGCCCGCAGGAACCACGGAGTCAAGGGTTAAACCCTTATCCTTCAAAATACCTTTGGTCATATTATCCACAGTAATCTGGGTCAATACCTTTTCATGGCCATAGCCTCTGCGTTCATCGCTATTGGTTTCGTCAATAAGCTGCTGAACGGTTTGTTTGCCATCGCCCATTACTCCGGCAGGGGTACGTTTGGCGGCAGCCACTAATTTGTAGTCAATCACCAAAAGGCGGAAGTCTTCGCCCACTATATATCGTTCCACAATTACCGAGCGCGACACCTCCTTGGCGGCAGCAAAGGCCTCTACAGCATCTTCCCAATTATTGATGTTGGCGGTAATGCCACGACCATGGTTTCCATTAATTGGCTTAATAACTATGGGGTATCCTATATAGCGGATGGTGTCTTTTAGTCCTTCTTCCGTACGGACGATATCGCCTTTGGGAACAGGAACTTCGGCTTGCTCCAATAAAAATTTGGTGTCTTCCTTATCTCCGGCCAAATCAACAGCAATGTTGCTGGTGTTGCTGGTTACAGTGGCCTGGATGCGCTTTTGGTTCATGCCATAACCTAGCTGGCAAAGTGAATATTTATTGAGGCGAATCCATGGAATACCTCTGGCGGCAGCCTCTTCCACAATACTTCCGGTACTTGGCCCAAGGCGTTCTGATTCACGGATTTCGCGCATACGCTGGATATCCGATTCAAGGTCATATTCGGTGTTATCTACCAAAGCCTGCGCAATATCCACAGAGGCTTGCGCGGCAAAGCGGCCTACGCGTTCCTCCATGTAGGCAAACACAACGTTGTACACGCCCTCTTCTCCATATCCGCGAGTTCGTCCAAAGCCAACATCCATTCCCGCAAGGGTTTGAATTTCAAGCGCAATATGCTCTACTACATGTCCCATCCAGGTGCCTTGCTCTACCCGCATAAAAAATCCGCCTTCAACTCCTTCTGAGCATCTGTGGCTAAACATGGTGGGGAACATGGCTTTCAGTCTGTCTAAAAAGCCGTCAATTTTATCGGTGGGTCTTTGCTCAAGGTCCTCAAGGTCGAGCACCATTACAATTAGTTTGTGTCGTCTTACAGACCAGTAGTTGGGGCCGCGCATGGCGTTGATTTCGCGAATCTTCATGTGATATATGGTATTATGTGGTTCGGTGAGTTTTCAGATGCTTGAAAAGTAACCAATTTTTTATAGGAAATTAGGAGTAGTTTTGGCGACCTCAAATAAAATTTAGTCGGTAGGTATGAGCGTTAAGGGAACATTGATCCCCATTGGGGGAAATGAAGATAAGGGATTGGATCAATCAGAGAGTTATACACTTGATTTTATTGAAGATAGCATTCTTAGCCATGTGGTGAGAGAGGCTGGTGGGCCACAAGCCAATATTGTGGTTATACCTACCGCAAGTAGCATTCCTGCAGAAGTTGCAGACAATTATTTGCACGGATTCGACAAGCTGGGCTGCACAAACATAAATGTATTGGACATTAGAAAACGCGTACAGAGCGATACCCAAGAGTCTATTAAGATGTTGGAAGAAGCTGATGCGGTTATGTTTTCAGGCGGTGATCAGAGCAAAATTGTAAAACGCATTGGTGGTACCAAAGCCCAT
>CAXBJE010000062.1:0-11371 GCA_963975525.1 uncultured Owenweeksia sp.
ACGGGAAGACAAGGATCCAAAGTCAAGGGATTTAACTACGTGGGGTCTGTTACACAGCTTTTATTCGAGTTTAAATCTACTTCTACCGCAATTACTCACGACCTAAAACTACCAGATTATGGAACGGAGGTTTCTGTAAATATGACGAATAATTTTTTTACAAGGAGGTTAAGAAGCGTAATGGAGAGCGAAGACATTGTAGCTGTTTTGGCCTCTATAAAGGAAGGCAATGAAACGTCTGCATACTGGCGCGTAGTAAATATATCGGAACCCAAAATGGAAGAAGTCAAAATGCAACTCATACGCATATCGGCTAGCAATATTGGTCCTTTACTTGGGTACAATGGAACAGACTATTTACAATATCTGGATGAAGCTACAAATACTAGCATTTCAGCACGTGATCAATTCATTTATGGTTTTATTCCTAAGATCAAGGATGTACATGTCCGAAACCTCAATTTCATAGATTTATATCCAAACCAAAAAGAAAATTTACCCAGTATAATGGAACATCACTTTATAAAGCAGAATCGTGTACAGGTAATAGGCGGAGATCCGTATTTCAAATCCAAGAATGAATGGTATTGGAAAAACATCTCCTATAATGGTGAGATAAATACCAGCTACGGTTTGGAAAAGGCCGTAATTTTCAAATAAGCCAGTAAGTAAAAATTCTAATGAAATAAAAAAAGGGCTTCGTTTTCGAAGCCCTTTTTTGTAGTAGTAGCGGGGGCAGGACTCGAACCTGCGACCTTTGGGTTATGAGCCCAACGAGCTACCAACTGCTCCACCCCGCGATATATTGGGCGGCAAATATAAGATGCCTTTTATCATCTGGCAAAATATATTTACCCTTATTTGAGTTATTAACAGAGAAACATTTTCAACTCTTTGATATTGGGAGGGTAACAATTTGAAAAAACAATTATCCCCCAACCAATCAGCCAAAAACTGCGTATTTAACACTAAAGATAGACACCATGAATACGAAGAATCTCTATCGCTCCGTAGCAGAACTGATTATTTACCTTATCCTTTGGCTTGTAGTTATCGGTAGTTTTCTAAAACTTACTTTTTGAGGAACTTCCTTCCACGTAAGTTTCAATGATAAACTGAATATTATTGTAAATCAGCGGCTTGGTAATAAACCCTCGAACCACGGAATACATATTTGCCCGTTGTTGATCTTCCTTACTTAAGGAATTGCTCATCACAAAAATATTAGATGCTTTATGAGCATAATCCTTTACATACCGCTCTAAAAACTCAAATCCGCTTACAATCGGCATGTAGATATCCAACAAAATAACATCAGGAAACGCATCACCTGCGGTGTTAAGGCTCTGTAATTCTTCCAATGCATCAGCACCATCAGGATAGAGAGCAATCTCCGCCTCACTATAATTTCGAGTAATAATATTTTTGAGAACAAAACTGTTCACTTGATCGTTGTCCACGATCATTATTGATAATGCCATTAAATTTCCGAGGTTTTGGACGGTGCAATTCCGTACTTTTCTTTGTAGGCCTTACCAAAATAGCTCATGCTTTTAAACCCAAGGGCATAAGACACTTCAAAAATGCTAAGTTCATTTTTCTCCAACATATCCTTGGCCTTAGCCAACCGGAAATCATTGATATACTTAATAGGAGTCATTCCCGTAAGGCGCTTGGCCTCTCTCTCCAACTTAGAGGGAGTCATATTCATTAGCTCAGCAATTTCAGGAATACTAAAGTTGCGGAACTTAAAATGATTAACCAACAAAGCTTCCATATGAGATAGAAGAGGATCTTTTACGCCAAACTCGTGATGAATTGGGGTGGACTTATCATAAATCCTTTTTAGGTCTTCTCTGGTTTTAAGCAGGTTGTTTATCCTTGAAAGAAGAACATCAAACTTGAAGGGCTTTACAACATAATCATCAGCGCCAAAGTTGTATCCCTCAATTTTCTTTTCATCCTCGCTAAGAGCTGTAAGTAGAATAATAGGAATGTGCTTTGTTTTATCGTTTGCCTTTAACTCATCAACCAATTCATACCCATTGGTATCAGGCATCATAATATCACTTATTATTAAATCTGGCAGATGGAGCCTTGCTTTATCTATTCCCTCACGGCCGTCAGCCGCTTGTCTAACTTCAAAATGATCTTCCAAAAGCGTTGCAATTGTTCCCCTCAGCTTGTCATTATCCTCTACGATAAGTAACTTTTTTTTCATAAGACTATGTTGTATGGTAATTCAACAAAAAATGTACTCCCTTCACCTGATGTACTCTCAAAGTAAATTTTTCCTTTGTGTAAATCTACAAATTCCTTCACAATGGAAAGACCAACGCCAGTGCCCTGAATGTTGCTCACATTCTTTGCCCTGAAAAAGGAATTAAACACTGACCCCTGATCTTCTTTAGGTATGCCAATTCCCTGATCCTCTATTTCAACCCGAACATTCTTACCATCAAAATGAGTGGTAACTTTTACGGGAGTGAATTTGTTGGAAAACTTGCAGGCGTTAATTAACAGATTGCTAAAAATGTATCGAATAAGGGAAAAGTCACCTAATATCTCCGTGGCATCGCCATTTACATTTGTGTGGATTTCAATCTTCGGATACGCCTTTTTGCAATCTTTGCTAATAATATCTTCTAATATAGAAACAACATCAACTTTTACATGCTTAACTGTTGTTTTCCCGGTGGTGAGCTTTTTTAGCTCCAGCATATCCGCAATCATACTATTGAGCCTGTCCACCTCTTCCTCCATGCTCATCAACGAATCCTTTAAAATCTTTTCGCTATTCTTTATTCTAAGCATTTCAATATTTGCCTGAATAACAGCTAATGGGGTTTTAAACTCATGACTTGCAACAGAATATAAATTGGCTTTGAATCGAGAAAGCTGTTGCTCACTCGATAACGCTGTCATCAAATCATCAGTAAGATGAACACTTTCGGTAATGTCACGTGTGCTACTTAATATACTGTACTCGCCTCCATCGTCTTCTATTCTGTTGAAGGTTGACTCCAGCCACCTAAGCCTGTTTTCACCATGTTTAATTTGATACCTGATTCGCGCTCCGGGATTATCAAAGAAACGTTTTAAAGTGGTAAAATCCATTTCTTGAACAAATTCAGGCGCTACAAAATCAGTCAGCTTTTTTCCAATAATTTGAGTAGAAGTAAAACCCAAAATTGTTTTGCTGGATGGTGTAGCAAACCGGATTATATTTTCACTATCGTGAATACAAACCAAATCCGTTGTGTGCTCGGCTATTAACTGAAAGACTCTATCTGATATTACCATTGTGAGTAAAGAGGTGCCAAAATAAATAAAAAAACAAAGGTGCTACCATTTCTGATAGCACCTTTGGTAAATTAATTTAAAACCAGATGGTTTAGTATCTATAATATTCGGGCTTAAACGGGCCTTGCTGTTCTACACCAATGTAATCAGCCTGCTCTTTAGAAAGCTCTTCCAATTCTACACCAATTTTAGCTAAGTGAAGGCTTGCTACTTTTTCATCAAGATGCTTTGGAAGTGTAAATACCTCATTTGGATACTTCTCACCATTCTGCCATAGCTCTAACTGTGCCAACACTTGGTTAGTAAAGGAGTTTGACATTACAAAGCTAGGATGACCAGTTGCACAACCAAGGTTTACCAAACGGCCTTCTGCCAAAAGAATAATGTCATTACCATTAACAGTATACTTATCTACTTGTGGCTTAATTTCCACATGTGTGTTACCATGATTTTTCTTTAACCATGCTACGTCAATTTCATTATCAAAGTGACCGATATTACAAACTATGGTTTTGTCTTTCATCAGTTGAAAATGCTCGCCTGTAATAATGTCTTTATTACCAGTAGCTGTAATTACGATATCAGCTTCTTTAACGGCATTCACCATTTTCTTTACTTCAAAACCGTCCATGGCAGCTTGTAGCGCGCAAATAGGATCAATCTCGGTAACGATAACACGGGCACCAGCACCAGCTAATGAAGCTGCAGAACCTTTACCTACATCACCATACCCACCAACAACTGCTACTTTTCCAGCAATCATCACATCAGTTGCTCTGCGGATAGCATCAACAGCTGACTCACGACAACCGTACTTATTATCAAATTTAGATTTGGTAACTGAATCGTTTACATTGATAGCAGGCATTACCAAAGTGCCATTTTTCATACGCTCATAAAGGCGGTGTACACCTGTGGTAGTTTCTTCACTAAGGCCTTTAATGCCTTTGGCTAATTCTGGGTAACGATCAAAAACCATATTGGTAAGATCACCACCATCATCCAAAATCATGTTTAGTGGCTTACGATCTTCACCAAAGAAAAGGGTTTGCTCAATACACCAGTCAAATTCTTCTTCAGTCAATCCCTTCCAGGCATACACAGGAATTCCAGCAGCGGCAATAGCAGCAGCGGCCTGATCTTGCGTTGAGAAAATATTACAAGACGACCAGGTAACCTCAGCACCCAGCTCCACCAAAGTTTCAATAAGTACCGCGGTTTGGATTGTCATGTGAAGACATCCGGCAATACGAGCACCTTTTAATGGCTTTTCAGCTCCAAACTCCTCACGTAATGACATTAGTCCGGGCATTTCGGCCTCAGCCAATTCAATCTCTTTACGTCCCCAATCTGCAAGGGCTATATCTTTAACTTTGTAGGGAATGTATTTTTGCGCAGTCTCGCTCATAGTAAATATTATTAGGGTACATTTTTTAAGGTCGGCAAATATACCCGCAACAACTTGATTTACAAAATCCAATCAACTCTCTCAATGCCCTTATTTACAAGAAAGGAAATAGATTCAAAAGCCAGTTTAATCCTTTGGGAAATAAATGAAAAGGAAGATGATCTTCTATCTCAAATTACCTTACACCCTAGCGACAGCGAACGCTTTAAGCGATTTACCCATGAAAATAAGCGCAAGGAATTTTTAGCACTAAGATGTTGCTTAAGCGAATACTTTGGTGAAAACCCCGAGGTATTTTACACCGAAGATGGAAAGCCATATTTGAAAAATGACCACTTCGTCTCGTTTTCACACAGCAGGCAATACGCAGGTATTATTGTGAGCAAAAGTGTTGAAGTAGGTTTAGACCTTGAACTTTACCGCGAAGGAATTTTACGAATAGCCCATAAATTTATGAGGCCCGAAGAAGATGCAAGCCTTGCCGAAGAAACCAAAATTGAACACATCACCTACTACTGGGGCGCTAAGGAAGTGATGGTAAAAATAACCGGAGACCGTAAACACAACTTTCTTACGGAGCTTTCCGTAAAGCCTTTTGATTACTCAAATTGTGTGCAGAGCACAGGCTTCATAAGCGCCAAAAACTACCGCAAGCAGGTTTGCCTATTTTTTGAAAAAAAGGACGATCTGTTTATTACCTATGGTTGGGAACAGACTTAGACAGTTTTGAGCCCCGAACTATGCCATTACTTTCTTAGGTTTGCCGCTCCAAAATATGAGTACATCTATTCTCCATAATATTTACCAGGCCAAGGCCGAAAACCGCAAGCAACTTGCCGTGTTGATTGACCCCGACACGCCAGACCCAGCCTTGCTTTCGGCCATTGTTGAGCAGGTTAACGAAAGTAAAGCTGACCTGATTTTTTTAGGCGGCAGCCTTTTGGTAAAAGATGTATTAGACGAATGTATTCGTACCATAAAAAAACTAACAGACACACCCGTTATTCTTTTTCCGGGGAGTGTTTTGCAGATTTCGCCAGAGGCTGATGCCATTCTATTTATCTCTCTGATATCAGGTAGAAACCCTGAACTACTTATTGGGAGCCATGTAATTTCCGCTCCATATATAAAGCAGGCCAAATTGGAAACATTGGCTACTGGCTACATGCTTATTGACAGTGGCAAACCCACAACCGCCAATTATATGAGCGGGAGTTTGCCTATCCCCTATCATAAAAATGATATTGCCGCTTGTACCGCTATGGCGGGAGAAATGTTGGGGCAAAAACTCATTTACATGGATGGTGGCTCGGGGGCCGATAATCCGGTAAGTGTGGATATGATTACCAAGGTGCGACAGTCTGTAGACCTACCCATTATTATTGGTGGAGGAATACGTGATGCTGCAACCGCTAAAAAAATATGCGAAGCAGGAGCCGACATAGTAGTGGTTGGCAATGCATCTGAAGCAACCCCCGCCATTTTAAAAGAAATTGCAGAAGCCATACATAATGTCTGAAAACCTTTCTACCTCCATAGAAATTTCCATGTACCCTTTACGGGATGAGTTTATTCCAAGTATTGATTTGTTTCTTGAAAAAATGCACAGGGTGGCCGGGCTAAAGGTGCAAACCAATGTAATGAGCACACAGGTTTTTGGGCCATTTGATTTGGCTTTTGACAGCGTGCAGCAGGCCATTAAAGAGATTTACCAAGCTGGCGGGCAATTTCCTTTTGTGATAAAAGTGCTTAATGGTGATGTGTCCGACAACAGCATCAAAGATTATAAATGAAGCTTTCGGCCCTACGGATACTTGAAATAATTGGGGTAATCACCGGGCTGGCATACACACTGCTTATAACTTACGGTTACGTTTGGTGTTGGATTTTCGCCCTTATTAGCTCCTGTATTTACCTCTTCATCTGCTTTCGTAAAAAGATTTATGCCGAATCCCTACTTCAGGCATTTTACATCTACACCGCTATATATGGCTGGATGCATTGGAGCGAAAGTGAGGGTGTCATTGCCAACTCACTGCACTGGAACATTCACGGAATGATAATCCTTGCGGGGATTTCCCTGGTGCTGATTTCTGGTTATTTACTTAAAAGAATGACCGATGCCGCCACCCCTTTTATAGATTCATTCACCACAGTATTCAGCATTTTTGCCACCCTGCTTATGATTAATCTAATACCTGATGGTATTGGATTGTGATAGACACCGTTTCCATCTACCTATACATCAACCGTAAACTTTACCTTACGGCTGGCTTATTTGGGCTTTATACCATTTTGGCTATTAATGGTTTGCTGCAGTGGTCGTTATAGATTTTTATGTTCATTTTTGGATAAGGCTTTGTAGTCTTCGATACACCCACGCCTGAAGCGTGGGCACTCAGACTGACAGCAAACTAACGTTCATGAAAGCATGGTAGTGGCATCCTGAGTGATTCCGCCCCAAGCGGAATTGTATCGAAGGATGAAATGATTATTTATTAAATGAAGTACCTCCAAAAAATAGTAATCACCGGACCTGAATCTTCAGGGAAATCATGGCTTACAGCAAAGCTTGGAGAACACTTCAACGCTCCTTATGCATTGGAATATGCCCGTATTTTTCTGGAGGAAAATGGTGCTGATTATGATTTTGACACATTGGAGAAAATCATTTGCGGACATTTAGATTACCAAAGGAAATATGTGGAAAAGTCCAGCGACCTTATTTTTCTTGATACCGACCTCATTAACTTTAAGGTTTGGGAAGAAGTGGTTTTTGCGAAAACCCACGATTTTTTGGAAGATGCAATAACCAATGAAGCAGATCACCTATACCTCCTCACCTACCCCGATTTACCATGGGAAGCGGACCCACTCCGTGAAAACAGAGAAAACCGAATTGAGATTTTTGAAAGACATCAACAGGAAATTGAAAGACTTGGGCGAGAATACAGGGTTGTAAAAGGCATTGGTCAAGACAGGCTGCAAAATGCCATAATCTGCACAACTCAATTGCTCAACCAAATAGATAATGGCCAATGATCAACTACAACAACCGAAAATTCAGACCCGTATCTAACTCTGATAATGGCGAGGTTTCCCCTGAAATGATTTTTCATTATAAACAGAGCGGCAATATATTAACCTGCACCTATCAGGGAGAAAGCATTGTAGCAGGACACCTTATTGGAATAGTTGCCGATCAAGGGCGTATTGAAATGAGATACCATCAGGTGAATAAGGCAGGGGCCCTAATGACAGGAATTTGCCACTCCACGCCAGAATTAATGACCAATGGGAAAATCCGCTTGCATGAATCATGGCAATGGACTTCGGGGGATTTATCAAAGGGAACATCAGTTTTGGAGGAAGTTTAAACTTGGTAAACAGTGCCGGTTTTTGTAATAGGATTTTCACGATATTTCGACAGGTAAAAATAACCTCAACCACTTTAACTTAAAACAACAATGAGCACTTTAGATAAACAAACCTTAAAAATCTACACCGCAAAAGCACAGTCGGACAAAGCCATCAACTCATTGAAAGGTATTTTACTTGGAATTAACCTTGACGGAGAAGTTAACACTAAGGAAATTAATGAACTGCACAAATGGGCTGCTGTACATAATAGCCTGATTACAAGAAATCCATTCAATGAATTCATGACAATAATTGAAGAAACAGTTCAAAACAAGATTCCAATCAAAGAAACCATTGAAGATCTGTTTTGGTTATGTCAAAAATATGAATCCAATAACTACTACTATAATGCTGTCACAGCAGACCTTCAAACCTTACAGGGAATATGTCATGGAATTCTCTCGGACGGAATTATTAAGGACAAAGAAGTTTTTGATCTTAATAATTGGTTGCAGGAACATGAGCATCTGAACACCTATTATCCTTACGATGAACTTAGAAGTTTAATACTTTCTATCGTGTCAGACAAGATCGTAGACGAAGAAGAAAGGCTTGTGCTGAAGGCATATTTTAATCAGTTTGTTCAACTCCATGATACAGAGGTTGGTAAAAAAATAGATCTGGAAACTTCTGAAATCAACATTGCAGGTCTATGTACAAGCGAACCTAATGTTATTTTTCCCGGTAAGTCATTTTGCATAACTGGTGTTCTTCAAAGAGGTACAAGAGATGAACTTCAAAAGGATATTGAGGCTTTAGGAGGTAAGCCTACGAACAGTATTTCACGAAAAACTGATTACTTGATTGTAGGCGACAATGGAAATCCAGCATGGGCATTTTCATGCTATGGAAGAAAGGTTGAAAAGGCCCTTAACCTAAGGAAGGAAGGCCACACTATTATGCTAATTCATGAATTCGATTTTTCAGATATAGTGGATGATTTAAAATACTAGCTGCTAGCTGATGCAAGTGTCCCCCGTTTGCCCCCACTTCTACTTAATAATTATTACCAAAATGATTTAAAAAACCTTTCCATAAGGATTGGCAAAGCGTTGTAACTTTCCAACCTCTTATATACCAAAAGATTCGAATGCAAGGCTCACCCCTCTATAAAGCGCCTAACCATGATGTATATCAGAACGATGAAAAGAATTATTTGCATGGCATTAGCAATACTGCCGATGTTTTTATTTGGACAGAACGATTCAATTGAATTGAGTTTTGAAAGTGTGGAAATAGACACCTCAACCGTAAATGTGTTTGAACAAGCGCCAAACTCCAAATTCAAGCTTGACTATTACCATACAGATGGATACTCAACATATAATAGGTACTGGTACGAAATACTGATAATTGACTCTCTATTAATACTCAACTTTCACTCACCAGCAAATGACGACTGGAATTACATTAATTATCAGAAGCAGTTAGATATAGTAGTTGAGATAAAACAGGCAATAGAAACCCTGGGAATTCAACAGAAGGTTAAGGGAATACCACTTCCCCCAGGAACCGGCTACGGAGCCGATCGACTTTATATTGAAAGTCCAGAAATGCAAATTACCGGAGGAACAGTTTACATAACTATAGGCGCTGAAACATCAGTAGAGCAGTTCAATCGGAGAATTGCCTTAGAAAAAGAAATCTCCACAACGCTTGGTGGGGACTTTCAAAAGCTTTTTAATAAGTTGGAAGAACTCTTTACCGACCTACCTATGCTTATAGAAAGTAAAAATCGAGAATATTAAATCAGTTAATCCACAAAGCCCCCTGGATGACTCTCTAACTGGCTCATCAAATAATAACCGCTCTCACCAATGAAGGGAAAATGGATAGGTACATATTGGTTCTCGGGAAATGTACCGGATATCCTAAAGGATAGACAAACTGAATTTGAACTAATTGTCGACAATTACTCAGATTCTAAAATATCTGGAAGTATCTCAGATAATGTTGAAACAGGAGGAACAAAGGGTATTGGAACTTTTACAGGAACTGTAAAAGGCTGCAAAATTAGATTCATCAAAAAAATGCCTACCAGGACTTCTATTCTACCAGACGGAACCAGAATTGAAGAGGAAAAGCCCCATAGACCAATTTATTACAATGGAATTATTAACTCAGAAACAGGCCTAATTCAAGGGACCTGGAAATTCAAAATGGGTATTGGGTTTATAAAGGGACGATTAGCATTTTACCCTCCAACAAAAGGCAAATGGGAAATGAGGCGAGTTTAAAATAAACTCAACCAGCGCAGATATTAATCAATTGCATCCTTGCCCCTTTCAAAATCCCCATTACCTTCGCGGCCGATATCTCATAGGGGTGTCTCGGCTGAGCCGAGACTGAGATTATACCCAACGAACCTGGGCAGGTAATGCTGCCAAGGGAAAATTGACATTCACTAATTAATAACTAAGGCGAGTAAATAGCCCCTTTTTATTCGTGATAAACACTTTTTATCATGAAGAAGCTAATTGCTTTTGCTGCACTCTCGGCTCTGTTCCTACAGGCACAGGCCCAATCCATCACCGGTACTATTACCGATTCACAATCCAAAGTTCCGCTTCAGGCGGCAGCCGTTACGGTAAACCCTGGTCCACGTGGGGCCATTGCTGATGCCAACGGTAAGTACACCATCAAACTCACCAAACCCGGCAACTACAGCGTGGTGGTTTCCTTTATCGGTTATGAACCGATGACCAAGGAGATTTATGTGAGTGAAAACAACACCACCCTCAACTTTGAGCTTGTAGAAATGGCCGCTCTGCTGGAGCCGGTAAATATTTCTGCCGTAAGGGCTGGTGACAATGCGCCTATTGCCAAAACCAACCTCAGCAAGCAGGATATTGCCAAGCGCAACGAAGGCCGCGATGTACCCTTTATTTTAAAGGATATGCCCAGTACGGTGGTAAACTCTGATGCCGGTACAGGCATTGGTTACACGGGCATCCGTATCCGCGGAAGCGACATCACCCGCATTAATGTTACTGTAAATGGTATTCCTTTAAATGACCCCGAAAGCCATGGGGTATTTTGGGTAAACACGCCCGATTTAGCCAGCAGCACCAACAGCATGCAGGTACAGCGCGGTGTGGGCACCTCCACCAACGGGGCCGGGGCATTTGGCGCCAGCATCAATCTTAAAACAAGTGGTTTGCAAACCAAGCCGTTTGCTGCTGCAGAGTTTACCGGTGGCTCCTTCAACACTCTAAAAACAAACCTACAGGTAGGTAGCGG
>CAXBJE010000063.1:0-11349 GCA_963975525.1 uncultured Owenweeksia sp.
TTTTGTTGTTGTGGTAATCCATCCAGTGATACACTGTAAACATCAAATCCTTTAGCCTTGTAATCGTTATACAATTTTACCAAAAATGGATTTTGAGCACGGCAAGGGCGGCACCATGCGGCCCAAAAATCCACCAATACTACTTTTCCTCTTAGGTCAGAAAGTTTGCGGACCGTACCATTTGGGCCTTCCAGGGCAATCTCAGGAATTTCGGCACCTGCTTTCAGGTTATTCTTAACGGCATCCATTTGTGCTTGCATAGCCAAATTGGTCTTCATGCTGGCAATCCCTTTGTGAAAATTTGCTGTGTGTTTTAAATCACTATAGTTTAAAGCAATAGCAGAATCTACTCTTTCAAAGTAGTCAAAGTCCTCTTGAGGTGAAATAAGTGGATAGTTGCCAATAGTTTGTGAAAAAATGAAAATGTTGGCAATGCTTCCCGGCTCTTCATCAATCATAGCCTTTAGTGCATTGGAAGTGTTTTTTACCACTTTTTGAAAAATTGAGTCAAGCTCAATTTTCTTCATTTCAAACATTGGTGTATTCTGTGCTTCCTGATTGGCAGTATTTAGGCTATCAATTTTATCAAATGCCTGGTTACGGATATCTGTAATTTGCCATATACGCTCTGACTCGTGGCTACCACTTACGGTGTAATCAGGATCCTCATCACTTCCTGTAAGTTCCAGTTTTACTTTTTCGCCTGGCATTACAAACAATGGCACCGAGTACTTATCTGATATCTTAATCAAAATAAAGTCTGCAGTATCAAGATTTAAAGCTTGATTAAACTTTCCGTCTTTTACTTCAATGGTATCTATGGGTTCCATACCAGTAGGGTCAATGCTATAAACTTCAAGTTGGGTAACATTGGCTGTTACATTACCCGAAATTTTGGTTTTACCATCATCACATCCGGTGGTAAAGTAAGCTGTGGCGATAATCGCCAACATGTTGAGTATTCTCATGGATTTATTAATTATTACTTTTCTAATTGTTGTTGCACTAATTTACTGGTCACCTTAGGGTCGGCCTTTCCGCCACTAAGTTTCATCACTTCGCCCATAAACAGGCCAAGCAGTCCTTTTTTACCAGCTTTATATTCTTCTACCTTTTCAGGAAATTTGGCCAATGCCTTTTCAATGTGTTCCATTAAAGCAGAGGAGTCACTTTCCTGTATCAGGTTTAATTCTTTCGCAAGGGATTCAGGTTCCTTTTCGGGATTTTCAAGCAAAGCCTTGAAAAGTTCTCCTGATGCAGCTGAGTTACTTACTGTGCCCTTATCTACAATGGCAATAAGCTTTGCAATGGTTTCAGCCTTTAGTGGAAACTGGTCAATGCTTACAGCTTTATCATTCATATAGGACTTAACGTTACCCATCAACCAATTGGCAGCTGCTTTATGATTATCAGTGTGGGCAATTATATCCTCAAAATACAAGGCTACTTCCTTGGTTTCAGTAAGGAGGTTAGCATCGTATTCACTCAATCCAAGTTTCAGGTATTTTGCTAAAAGTTCCTTGGGCAGGGGAGGAAGTTCTGCTTTTACTCCATCCACAAAATCCTGCTTTACCAGCACCGGCTGCAAATCGGGCTCCGGGAAATAACGATAATCATGTGCATCTTCCTTGGCTCGCAAAAGCGTGGTTTCACCTTTACCGGCATCAAATGTCATGGTTTGCTGTTCCACTGTGCCGCCAGCTTCGTAAACCTCATATTGGCGTTTTATTTCAAAATCAATGGCCTTTTGCACATTGCGGAAGGAGTTCATGTTTTTTACCTCCACTTTGGTTCCAAACTTTTCGCGACCGCGAGGACGGATAGAAACGTTTACATCACAGCGTAAACTTCCCTCTTCCATATTACCATCCGAAATATCAAGGTAGCGCACCAATCTGCGCATTTCCTGTAAATAGTTATAGGCTTCTTGTCCGGTGCGGAAATCGGGCTCACTTACAATCTCAAGTAGAGCCGTACCAGCACGGTTAAGGTCAATCAGGGTATTAAAAGGATCAATATCGTGGATACTCTTACCGCTGTCTTCTTCCATGTGGATGCGGGTAAGGCCAATCCTCTTCGGGTTGCCATCTGCATCCTGAATATCAACAAAACCTCCGGTACAAATGGGTGTGGTATCCTGAGTTACCTGATAGCCTTTTGGCAAATCTGCATAGAAGTAATTTTTACGGGCATACTCATTTCGCTCGCGGATGTTACAGCCAAGAGCAATACCAAGCCTTACGGCAAACTCAATTACCCTTTCATTCACCATGGGCAAAGTACCGGGATGACCAAGTGAAATGGCAT
Source organism: uncultured Owenweeksia sp. (assembly GCA_963975525.1). Classification (GTDB taxonomy): domain Bacteria; phylum Bacteroidota; class Bacteroidia; order Flavobacteriales; family Schleiferiaceae; genus Owenweeksia. Next base: position 2,308 of record CAXBJE010000063.1, read on the forward strand.
TGGTTTGAGTGTTGGGCATAGCACCGTAGGTGGTGCTGTCAGAGCTATAAGCTTTGCTCTCCGTATTAAGCTGTACGTGTATTTCGAGACCAATAATGGGCTCGTATTTCTTTAATATTTCTTCCATAGCAATCGGGCGGCAAAGAAACGAAATAATGGATGTGTGACAAAGGGGTTGTGGCCACGCAGATTTCACTGATTTTAAGGGATTATTTTGAGCTTAATAGTGAGGTCAGCGGCATGTGGTGCATAGCTTTCCTATAGGCTAGCCTGTCTGCAGACAGTAATGAAATATATCAGATAGGGGGCAATGCCAGGCTATTCAGACTTTACATAATCCACCACTTCCCGTAATAACATGTTTTCTTTTTCAAACAATACTTTTACCTGCATGGGTAAATAGAAAACGTGTTCCAATACTTCCTTTTTGAGTAGTGCCTTTAAGCGCACCCAATCCTTTTCGGTAGTTATAACGGGCAACTTCTTAAGAGCCAGTAAATCTTCTATATCCTCAATATCCTTCTGCGAAAAATGGTGGTGGTCCGGGTAGTTCAGATGCTGCACAATGGAGTATTGTTTCTGTAAATACTCTTGCATGGGCTTGGGGTTGGCAATGCCTGTAAGGAGGATTATGTTTTCCGCACTACCGGAGCCGCTGTCACCCTGAGTGATTCCGCTGGAAGAGGGATTATATCGAAAGGTGCTACCCAAATAATTAACAGGCTCCCCATATTCCAATCCAGAAAAATATACCGACTGCCCGTCTACAGGTTTTAGCTTTCGCTTGATTTCTTCTGCTTTAGCAGAAGAGAGATCATTGGAGCACTTGGTCACAACAATAATATCTGCTCGGTTCTTACCACTTCTACTTTCGCGGAGATTACCAGCAGGAAGGATTAAATCTTCATAAAACGGGTTTGAGTATGTAGTAAGTAAAATTGAAAAACCAGCTTTTACATACCGATGTTGGTAGGCATCATCTAATAGTATAAAATCCAGATTTTCATTTTTCAACAGCGCCTCAATGCCTTCCACTCGTTTTTCTGCCAGTGCCAGTTTTATCTGTGGAAACTTGTGGAAGATTTGGTAAGGTTCATCACCAATTTCATCAAAACGATGCTCAGGTGTGGCCAAAACAAGTCCATTAGTTTTGCGCCCATAACCGCGGCTTACCAAGCCAATATGCTTCTCACTAAAGTGGCTAATAAGAAACTCCGTCATTGGGGTTTTACCCGTGCCACCAGTGCTAAGGTTGCCGATAGCAATTACTGGAACCTCAAATTCCCGTGATTTTAAAATGGAATTATCAAACGCCCAGTTCCGAACCGCTGTGATGAGATGGTAGGGTAGGGAGAAGGGATATAGGAGTTTGCGAAAGGTCAAGTCAGAATTACTTTTTCCAATTATCCAAAAGTTTTAAGGCCTCGGATACTCTTGGTTGATATGGTTTAGTATCTAAGGAAATTGCCATCTGAATAGCCGCTGTTCCGCACCAATACATGTTGTTTTGCTTTGCGTAAGCTCGCATGCTGTCAACTTTACTTTGAGAGATAAGAGTATCGATACTTACAAAAGATTCATTTTCTAAAAAGTTATAACCCAAGTAAAAGTTTGATTGGTGAATATCATCAAGCGGTTTTTGATAATTGTCATATTCCGCCATAAGCCGATTTTTCCAAATCCAGAGGCTTCTAAAATAATACACCCTCTTGGTCTTTATGAATTTTGTTGTTGGATTATATACTGACCAATATTCACAGTAGAGTTTATTGTTTTCCAGCTGTAAACTCCATTCCGGTATTTCTTTCAATTGATTAATACTGTAGTTTCCATGTTGGAGGAATTCTACACTGTCGCATGTCCAATTGCTGTCAAGTGGCTGTAGGCCTAATTTTGTTCTTTTCAGATTTAGTTCAGCCCCATATTGTTTTGATAGATAATTCGAGATTAGGGTTGCCAGAACCGAATAGGCTAAAATCAATCCAAGTAGGACGAAAATGATGTTTCTTACTTTACGATTCATATATAAAAAGTAATCTGTGCAACCTGATTGAAATTCTGTTAATTCATATTCGGTATCAACGCAGATACTCTGCTACAAATTTCGTACTTCCTCATTCGTCTTTCGTATTTTCCAAAATATGTTTCTTAATCCCCTCCACATCCTGTGGTTCAAACCATTTAATTTCCTCATCTCTGTTAAACCATGTCATTTGGCGTTTGGCGTAGCGCCTGCTGTTTTTCTTTATTTCTGAAATGGCGGTTTCCCTGTTCCATTCACCATCAAAGTAACGGACAAACTCTTTATAGCCTACGGTTTGCATGCTGTTTTTCTCCCTATAGTGAAGGAGGCTTAGAACTTCCTCTTCCAGGCCGGCCTGCACCATTAGGTCAACGCGCTTATTGATGCGTTCGTACAACACTTCACGCGGAAGCGTAATGCCGATTTTAAGGATGTTGAAATCTCGCTTGGCCTTTTCACCTTTCCTGAACTGGCTGTATGGCTGACCTGTTACTTCAATAATTTCCAATGCTCTGATTACACGTTGTGGGTTTTTTAAATCTACCTGCCCGTGATAATCCGGGTCAGTGGATTTTAGCTGTTCAATAAGGCTTTGTAAACCTTCTTTCTTAAGCCGCTGCTTTAAACTTTCCCTTATTTCTGTTGGGATATCGGGCATTTCATCAAAACCTTCGGTGATGGCTTTCATGTACATCCCGCTGCCGCCAACCAGTATGGCCACTTCTTTGGTTTCAAAAATTTCATCCAACACTTTCAAGGCATCCCGCTCAAAATCTCCAGCGTTGTAATCTTCTTCCACCGAAAGGTGACCAACCAAGTGATGCTTTACAACAGATAATTCTGCCTGTGAAGGGGGAGCTGCCCCAATTTGTAGCTCTTTAAAAAACTGACGGGAATCGAATGAAATTATTTCCGTGTTCAACCATAGCGCCAGTTTAATGGCTACATCCGTTTTTCCCACGGCAGTGGGGCCGCAAATAAATAGGGCTGTTTTACTCAAAACTGTTTCCGCAGGTTTTACAAAATTTGGCATCTACAGCGTGGTTGATTTCTCCACAGTTGTTACACACAAAAGGTTTTCCGGCTTTGGTTCGTTCGTTGGCCTTGGTCATTTCGTTGGTTACAATACCCGTGGGTACGGCAATTATACCATAACCCAAAATCATGATAATGGAAGCTATTATTTGCCCAGCTACTGTTTGTGGTGCAATATCACCATAGCCAACTGTGGTAAGCGTTACTATGCACCAGTAAATGCTGGTGGGAATACTGGTAAAGCCATTGTCTGGACCTTCAACCAAATGCATAACGGTGCCCATTACAAACACCACACACATTACTCCTACTAAGAAAACCGTAATTTTTATGCGGCTGGCCCGCAATGCAGTTCCCAGCACCTTTGCCTCCCCCAGAAAGCGAACCATCTTCAGTACCCTGAAAACCCTGATTAGGCGAAAAGCCCGTAGCACCATAAAATATTGTGCACCTACTAAAACCAGAGCTAAATAGGTGGGTAGTATGGAGAGTAAATCGATAAGCCCGTAAAAGCTTAGGGCATAGGATCTTTTTTTACGAACCACTGCCAAACGCACCACATACTCTATGGTAAAAACACCCGTAAAAAACCACTCGGCATAACGAAAAAACTGATGGTGATGCTCCAGTAGTGATGGAACACTTTCTAACATTATGGCGATAAGGCTGCCAATAATAAAAAAGAAGAGGATTACATCAAACAGCTTTCCCTTGGGAGTATCAGACCCAAAAATAATATCGAACCACTTGGTTCGCCAGCCTTCGGTTAGTGGTCTGTTGGGTATCACAAATCACGTTTTTTTAAGATGAAGTAGCCAGCTGTACCAAGTATAACTGTATAAAAAATGGTGGTTACCAGATATTTTATGGAAACAACATCTGGTGTTACATTTCCAAGTAACCCATCTGCGCCAAGCAACCTGGTAATGGGCTGCAGGTTTAGCAATCTGGAAGGTTCAGTTGGAAGGTAGTTTTTAACAGGTTCGCCAAGCACCAGCCCCAATAAGGGTTCGGCTATAAAGTAGTATGCCAAAATTACAATTACTGTTATGGTACTTCTTTTAAAAACAAGGGTCAAGAACATGGTAAACATCATAATAAACAACACCTCCACAAAGAATCCTGTTAGGTAATCCGTGCCATACAGAAATTTTGACCAATCAATATTTTCATTATGAATTAATGCCATTACAAACCCAGTGGCTGTAACAATTTCTAGGCTTATCGTGGTAAAAATTAATGCGCTAAATAGTTTTGAAATGTAGTACTGGCCAATGCTCAATCCATCAATTACATTTTGGCGGTAGGTTTTATACTGATACTCATTAGAGATAAAAAAGATGAGCAAGAAGGCTGGAATAAATTTAAAGAAACTAGCCAGGTAGGTTACGTGCTGCCAAATGTAGGGGAGCTTATAAAGCCCGGCATCAGCCAGATTTTGGAAGGCAATCATTCCGCCTTCATTGTTCTTACTATCAAATGGGGCAAACTTGCCCATCTGTGTAATCAGCACTATCATGCTTGCTGCATAAAGCGCCATCCCAATCCAAAAGAATTTGTGGTTGCGAAGTTTCAGCCATTCTATTTTGAGTAGTTTCATATTAGGCTTCAATTAGGTTTAAGAATTGGGTTTCGAGGCTGGCCTTGCGGAACACTAAATGGTTTACAAAAATGCCTTGAGCGGCCAGTTGGCGGTTTATGTCATCGGCACTCCACTCTTTATTGAGTTTGGCCAGTAGCAAGCCACCTTCTTCAGTAACTGATTCAACGGCATCAAATGCGTTTAAGACATTCATAAGTATTCCATTGTCTGCAGCACTTATTTCAACCAAACCCTCTAAACCTGTGAGTTCTTCAACGCGGCCCGCAAAGCGGAGTACACCTCTTTGTAAAACGGCAGCGTGGGTACATACTTTTTCAATTTCAACCAAAATATGGCTGGCAATTATGATGGTAATACCACGGCTGGCAATTTCTAATATCAACTCTCTAATTTGTGCAATACCCTGTGGGTCTAATCCATTTGTGGGTTCATCAAGCACTAATATTTCTGGTTGGGACAATAGAGCTGATGCAATGGCCAGCCTTTGTTTCATACCCAGACTGTAGCTTTTAAACTTACTATGCCCCCGCTCACCTAAGCCAACCGTATTAAGTGTTTCCTCAATTTTTGGGTTTCTGATTTCTTTAATGGAGGCTACAATTTCAAGGTTTTTTACCCCACTCATGTATGGGTAGAAGTTGGGAGTCTCTAAAATGGCACCCACTCTTTTTTTAGTGTCAAAGTTGAGCTGCTGTCCAAACCAGTTGAAATTTCCAGAATCGGGCTTGATTACACCCAGCACCATACCCAGAGTTGTAGTCTTACCACTTCCGTTTGGACCCAAAATTCCAAATACGCTGCCCTTAGGTATGTCAAGTGATAAATTTTGTACCGCCTGTATTCGCCCGTAACTCTTAGTCAGGCCGTTGATTTCCAGTATTTTTTCCACAATTGTTTATAATTCAGGGTTCCAAACTAAAACTAATTTTAATATTTTTGGGAGTAACCGTCAGGGATTTACAACCAACAATTTTGAACCATGAATAAATCAGTTGATTCAGTTCCTCTGGTCCGAAAAGAAAATATCCACCTGTTAACCTTTCCAACGGAGGACGTGTTGAAGGATAAAGATGCAATGCAGAAACGCGTTGCTGCCCTACATCACGCCACCAGTTTGGGCAACCTTAGCCAGCATAAAGTTGATATCTTATTTGAGGATCAGGAGGGAGTAAAACGTGTGAAAACCACAATCTGGGCAATAGCCAACCGAAAAATATTTTTAAAGGATCATAGGTCTATACCTATTCATAGAATCCATGGGGTGTCCATTGCTTAGAGCCACAAGTCATTATCGTCATCTTCATCTGCAATGTCGTAATCGTCATCCAGATTATAGATGTCATCGTCCGGTCCTTCGGCTCGCATTTCCTTTTGTGGGGCCTGCTTAGGGCGGTTACCAACAGCGCCTATTACAGCTGGGTAGGTTTTACCATCTACAGGTTCCTTTATTTCGGTAGCCTCCAGATAAAATGTCCACAGATTCATGTAATCATAGGCAAAAAGCATTCTAGCGCCCTCTTCTGTAAATGCTTCCTCAATATGAATTTTATCAAGCGGGTTTTTACCCGTGGCCGGGTCAAAATCCATCATGCTTATTTCTTCACCCTGATCCCATTCGTCATTGCTCTTAAAAAAGGAAGACATTTCTCCTTTTTCAAGATCAAAAGCCTCAACCATTAATAAATGTAAATCAAACAGGGTTGCGGTGCCCTCGATCGCAACGTCACGAATTACGTCATCATCAGCATCTAAAATGGCACGAATCACATAGATTTCAGACATGTTGTTTATGATTTGGTGGTTAATCCAAGTTCCTTTCCTTTAGCAAGCATAAATGTACGGGCTTCTTCATAATCATTCTTTATGGCCCCTTCAAGTATTGCTTCTTTAATGGCCTCTTTAATGATCCCGATTTCTCTGCCAGGCGATAATCCAAACGTTTGCATAATCTCAGCTCCATCAACCGGTGGCTGAAAATTACGAATACTATCAGCTTCTTCCACTTCTTTTAGTCTGGCACGTACCACCTGGAAGTTTTTCAAAAAGCCTTCCTTCTTCTTTTGGTTTTTGGTGGTAATGTCCGCCTCGCACAAAAGCATAAGATCATTAATATCTTCCCCGGCATCAAAAAGTAATCTACGGGCAGCGCTGTCCGTTGCCTGGTCATCCGTTACGGCTATTGGGCGACTGCTCATCATCACTATTTTTTGCACATATTTCAGCTTATCGCCTAAGGGAAGTTTCATTCGCTTGAAAATCTTGTACACCATTTTGCTGCCCACAAACTCATGGTTATGGAAAGTCCATCCGGTACCCTTAATGAACTTTTTGGTTACTGGTTTTCCGATATCGTGAAAAAGAGCCGCATAACGTAACCAAAGGTTATCAGTAGTTTCTGAGATATTATCAACTACCTGTAGTGTATGGTAAAAATTGTCTTTATGCAGTTGTCCGTCAACTTCTTCCACACCCTTTAAAGCCACTACCTCTGGTAAAAAGTATTGCATCAGGCCCGTTTCATAAAACAATCTAAGACCAACGGAAGGTTTGGGCGAAAGCATGATTTTATTCAATTCATCGCTTACCCGTTCTTTGCTGATAATCTCAATTCGCTCGTTGGTAGAGATAATGGCATTGAGGCTCTTTTCTTCAATTTCAAATCCCAATTGACTAGCAAAACGGATGGCCCGCATCATCCTTAAAGGATCATCAGAATAGGTGATTTCTGGCTCAAGTGGAGTTCGGATAATGCCATTTTGCAAATCTTCAATTCCCCCAAAGGGATCTACTAAACTGCCATAATCCTTTGGGTTTAAACTGATGGCCATGGCATTTATGGTAAAGTCTCTCCGCTTTTGGTCATCCTCCAGAGTTCCATCTTCCACTATGGGTTTTCGGCTATCGCGCTGGTAAGATTCCTTACGGGCACCAACAAACTCCAAATCTAAATCGCCATAGCGTACCTGAGCAGTTCCAAAGTTTTTGAAAATGGAGATTTTGCTTCTGCCTAGCAATTTTGCAACTTCCTTTGCCAGCTCAATTCCGCTCCCCACTGCAACAAAATCAATGTCCTTTGGATCTTTTCTTTTCAGGATTTTATCGCGAACATAGCCACCTACCACATAGGTTTCCAGCCTGGTATTTTCGGCTGCAGCCGAGATGGTTTTAAATATTTTATGAGAAATGAGTTCTTTCAAAAAGCGGTGGGTTAAGCGGTGGCTGGAAAAACCTTTTCGGAATAAATGGCCAGAACAACCAGAATAATTAGGAGAAAATAGATGCCAATGTGGATTCGCTTAATTCGTCTTTTAATTGCATTTAGCTCCTCCTTTGGGTCATCAAGCAAAACGGGGTAAAGCATAGGGAATAACAAAAAGGCCTGAACTCGTAGTTGTCGCTCCTTTTTATCGGAGAATTTAAACTTTAGAAAATCCCAAACAGATCCGGCAGGCTTTCGGTTTTTTAGTTTTAGATACTGAAGTTGTAAACCTGATTTTAAAAGAAGTAATAGTATAACAAGCAGCAACAGGATAAAAACGCCTGCTATGAAAATAGTTTGGAGCATATGTACAATTGAACGGGCAAAATTAGGGCTTAAGCAGATAGTTTCAAACCATCCTCAGTTGTTTGATGTAGCCGGGATGGAAGGGGTGATTCTATGTTAAAACCATTGCCCTTTCTGGTAATGAGCGGAAAAATAAATAATGGCTACTTATTTAAAACTTCCTGATACACCTGCCAGATTTTAGCCGCTGTATTTTCCTTAGTAAATAGCTGCGCTTTTTCAAATGCATTTTGGATCAGTTGTTTCCTAAGCTGTTCGTCCTTCAACATTTCCTCTAGTTTGGCGGCTAGTTTTTCAGCATCCTTTATAGGAGCCAACATGCCCGTTACGCCATCTTCAACCAATTCAGGAATACCACCGGCATTAGTAGCTACAACGGCCACCTTAGCGGCAAAGGCATCTATAAGGGTTGTGCCCAAACCTTCTTTTTCAGAGGTAAAAAGTAAAACGTCTAAGCACGGCAGTACTGCGTTAATGTCTTCTCTGAAACCAGTAAAAGTGAAATGGCTTTGCAGGCCATATTTAACTACCAACTCCTTTATTTCTTCCAGCTGATCGCCTGTGCCAATAATGAAAAAACGGGTGTTGCTATTCTTTTGTAGAAACAATCGGGCTGCCTCCACAAAAGTGAAGTAATCCTTTTGTTGTGTGATAGCTGCCACATTGCCCACCAGTTGTGTGGTTTCATCCAAACCATATTCCTCCCTTAATATGTTTTGGTTACTGGTTTTGAATTTATTCAGATCAATACCCGAATGAATCACTATTGCCTTTTCAGGACTTTTAAAAGTTTGTGATACCACGCGCTTTACTTCG
>CAXBJE010000064.1:0-11308 GCA_963975525.1 uncultured Owenweeksia sp.
GTTTGCCAACGGTGACTACGTAAAGGAGCAAGGTTATCTTGACTCTATGAAGAGTGTAGTGGTTTACGACATCTTTATTGAGGAGTTTACCTATGCCGATGTAAAAGAAAGAGAGATCAACCTTGGTCTTGACCTTCGTGGTGGTATGAACGTAATACTTGAAGTACAGGTAAAGGACATACTTGTTGCGCTTTCTAACAAAACTACCAACCCGATTTTTGTTGAGGCTTTGGATCGTGCCACACAAAAGGCAGCCAACAGTCAGGACGATTACCTTACAAACTTCTTTGAGGCGTTTGACGAAATTAAAGCCGAGAAGAAGGTTCAGCTAAAGCTTAGCGACCCTCAGGTTTTCGGTTCTAAAGACCTTAATGATAAATTAGGTTTTAACGCTGATGACGAGAAAGTAAAAGAAGAAATTCGTGGTCAGGTTGATGCTGCTGTAGAGAATACCTACACCGTACTTCGTGCCCGTATTGACCAATTTGGTGTAGTTCAGCCAAACATCCAGAGATTGGAGAATGGCGGACGTATCCTTGTGGAGCTTCCTGGTGTAAAAGACCCAGACCGTGTTAAAGCATTGCTTCAGTCAACTGCCGAGCTTTCTTTTTGGAACCTATATGATGGTTATGAGCTTTCAGGCTTCCTTTCTGCAGCCATCGAAAAGATTGGATATATAGAAACGAAGGATACTGCATCCTTGGGTTCTTCAGCTTCTGGTACTGATGATTTATTGGATTTTGATGCTGTTGATGCAGATACAGATGCCGATAGCAATGAATCTGCTGAAGGCGATACTTCTGCTGTTGCCGGTACAGATTCTACTGGTGAGGCTTCCGATTCCACACTTGGAACAAATAAAATCAGCCCATTCCTTAGAGTATTCATTCCAAATCTTGATCAGGAGCAGCGTTTTGCCCCAGGCCCAATTGTAGGGTTTGCAAGAGTGAAGGATACCGCTGAGGTAAACAAATATTTGCGCGACCCTAAGGTTAGATCGCTTTTAAAAGGAGATCAGCGTTACACTCGTTTCCTTTGGACAGCTAAACCTACCGAAAACGGAATCCTTTATTTATTAGCCGCCAAAGGCAATCGTGAAGGTACGCCAGCCCTTACGGGAGATGTTATTACTGATGCCCGTCAGGATTTTGAGCAAAACAACAGTGCTGTTGTAAGCATGACTATGAACTCTATTGGTGCCAGCAAATGGCAAAAACTTACCAAAGAGGCTTCAAGTCAGGATCCTAAGAAGAGTGTGGCCGTAGTGCTTGATAACTATGTGTACTCTTTCCCAACTGTACAAGGTGAGATTCCAACGGGTAACACCCAGATTACAGGGAACTTTACAGTACAGGAAGCACAGGATTTGGCAAACAAGCTAAAAGCTGGTAAGCTACCTGTGGCAGCAAAAATCATTCAGTCGGAAATTGTAGGACCATCTTTGGGTCAGGAAGCTATCAACGCCAGTTTGTGGTCATTCGTAGTAGCCCTTGGTTTTGTGATGTTGTATATGATATTCTACTACAGCGGGGCAGGTATTGCTTCTGATGTGGCACTTATCGTAAACATGTTCTTCATATTTGGTGTACTTGCATCTTTAGGAGCTGTACTTACACTTCCTGGTATTGCGGGTATCATCCTTACTATTGGTATGGCGGTAGATGCCAACGTACTTATTTTTGAAAGGATACGTGAAGAGCTTGCCCAGGGTAAGGGATTGAAATTGGCTATCCAGGATGGTTATGATAATGCCTATAGCTCTATTATTGATGCTAACGTTACTACCTTCCTTACGGGTGTTATCCTTTACCTTTTCGGTACAGGTCCTATCCGTGGGTTTGCAACTACTTTGATTATTGGTATTCTTACCTCGCTTTTCTGCGCCATCTTCATTACTCGTTTAATGTTTGATGCAAGACTTACAGCTAAGAAGACCGTAGCATTTGCTACCAATGCAACCCGTAATGCTTTCAACAACTTTAATATAGACTTTTTAGGTAAGCGTAAAATGGCTTACACCATCAGTGGTGTAATTATTATTGCGGGTATTGCTTCATTAAGTATTAGAGGTCTTAACTACGGTGTTGACTTTGTGGGAGGGCGTACTTATCAGGTACGTTTTGATCAGCCTGTAAACTCTGAAAATATTGCAACAACCCTTGGCGCTGCTTTTATTAACGAGCAAGGCAACAAGGTTGTACCTGAGGTAAAAACTATTGGTGAAGACAATCAGGTTGTAATTACCACTAAGTATAAAATTAACGAAACCGGAACCGAGGTTACCGAAGAAATCAAAACCAAACTATATGATGGCTTGAAAGGTTTCTACGCAAGTGAGCCAACAAAAGATGAGTTTTTCTCAGAGGCAACTGGCAGCGGAAACATTGGAGTTGTTGCGGAGCGCCAGGTAGGGCCTACCATTGCAGATGATATTAAGAAGTCGGCAGTTTGGGCAATCCTATTCTCGCTAATCGTGATCTTCCTATACATCCTTATCAGGTTTAGCAAATGGCAGTTTAGCCTTGGTGCTGTGGCCGCGGCTTTCCATGATGTGCTGATTGTATTGTCGATCTTCTCTATTTTCTATGGTATTTTACCTTTCTCTTTAGAGATTGATCAGGCCTTTATTGCAGCTGTACTTACTGTAATTGGTTACTCGCTTAACGATACCGTGGTAGTATTTGACCGTATCAGAGAATATCTGGCTAAGCACAGCAAGCGCAAGGAAATGGATGTAGTGGTAAATGATGCATTGAACAGCACATTGAGCCGTACAGTAAACACCTCGCTTACAACCATATTTGTATTGCTTATCATTTTCCTTTTCGGTGGTGAGTCCATCCGTGGGTTTATGTTTGCCATGTTGATTGGTATCGTAGTGGGTACATACTCATCACTATTCATTGCATCTCCATTGATGCTTGACACTTCGCGTAAGCAATTTGCGAAAGAAAGAATGACAAAAGATTCTGTAGCTGTATAACAGACTGGAGATTTATATAACTGAAAACCCTCGTATTTACGGGGGTTTTTCTTTTTTAACCCGTTGGTAGCCGTCTCAAAAAAAGAAAAAGGCCGCTACATGTTTTAATCGGTTGGTTTTCTTATAATTTTGGTGCGGATTTATAAATTGTAATGATGAGCGGAGTGCTGTTGTTTTTCAACATTGGTGGAGGTGAGATTGTGTTCATCCTTTTGGTGGTGGTTATGTTTTTTGGTGCAGATAAAATACCGGAAATCGCCCGTGGACTTGGTAAAGGCATTCGTGATGTTAAGAATGCTGCCAATGATGTGAAGCGCGAAATCACCTCAAGTGTGGATGTTGATGATGATTTAAAAAAATTTAAGGAAAAGGTAGAAAAAGAGAAGAAGGAAATTGAAGACCTTACCGGCTCAGTAAAGCGCAATCTAAACAGCTAAAATCCCCTAATGGCCTACTTCTACCTAATTCTCGGTTTAGTATTACTTCTTTTTGGTGGCGAATGGTTAGTGCGCGGAGCGGTTGATCTGGCACTGCGGCTCAAAGTTTCAACTCTGGTTATTGGTATGACGGTGGTTTCTTTTGCCACATCAGCTCCCGAGCTTTTGGTGAGTGTTGGTGCAGCGGTAAATGGCTATACCGATATTTCTTTCGGAAATGTTATTGGTAGCAACCTGGCCAACATCGCTTTAATTCTTGGTCTTACTGCTCTGGTTTTCCCGATGACTGTAAAGGAGAAAACCTATCGGGTGGATTTTTGGATCATGATGGGGGCAACCCTGATTTTATTCCTGTTTGTATTTTTTGATCAGGTATTAAATTTTTGGGAGGCCGGAGTGTTGGCCATTCTTTTAGTGCTCTATAATATATTTCAGATTCGCTCATCAAGAAAGACTTTTGGAGACAGAGAACCAGAACTGGAGTTGGATGAGGATTTACCAAAATCCAAAAGCCCTTGGCGAATGATATTTTTCCTTGCTATTGGCGTTGCAGCTCTAAAATTTGGTTCAGAGTTTTTGATTGATGGAGCTGTTGTTTTGGCTGAATCTTGGGGGGTAAGTGAAAGGGTAATCGGTATTACGGTGGTTTCCATCGGCACTTCGCTTCCCGAATTGGCGGCTAGTATGGTGGCCTCCTTTAAAGGTGAACAGGAGCTTTCATTAGGTAACCTTATAGGTTCTAACATCTTTAATATTCTGGCTGTGCTTGGTCTTACAGGTCTGGTTATTGAACTTCCTGTAAAGAGTGAAGCCTTGCTCACATTTGACTTTCCATTCCTAATTGCCACCTCTATGGTGTTATTTCTTTTTATCCGAATTTTCGGGAAAGGCAAAATCAGCCGTTTGGAAGGTGGGGTTATGTTAGCCATTTACCTCCTGTACATCTATCTGGTGCTGTAAAATCATTTTATTTTGAGGACACCCCCTAAAATATAGGGGTGTTAATAAAATGAAAACATCTTTTTTTGGTATCACCCCCGTTGATTTTATATTTTTGCGCGGTAAAATCAATTTAATATTAAAATAGGTTATGCCAGTTACAAGATTTGCCGCCCTCCAGGAAAAAATGAATCGCCAACCGATGGAATACGAACCAGAGAATAATCGTATTTCAGAAATCTTTGGCGAAAATGTTCTTAATAAGAAGGCGCTAAGAGAGTACATGCCAGGTGAGGCTTTTAAAAGTCTTATGGATGCCATGAACAAAGGCACTAAGATTGACCGCGAAATGGCAGATCAGATTGCATCAGGGATGAGAGCCTGGGCAATGAGTAAAGGTGCAACCCACTACACCCACTGGTTTCAGCCCCTTACGGGAACTACTGCTGAAAAGCACGATTCATTTTTTCAGCCTACTGGCGATGGTGAGGCCATGGAGAAGTTTTCAGGGGCACTTTTGGTTCAGCAAGAGCCGGATGCATCAAGTTTCCCTAACGGTGGAATCAGAAACACTTTTGAAGCTCGTGGTTATACAGCCTGGGACCCAACAAGCCCTGTATTTATTTTCGGACGCACGCTTTGTATCCCAACAGTATTTGTATCCTACACCGGGGAGGCATTAGATAATAAAACACCATTACTAAGAGCGCTTCAGGCAGTTGATACTATTGCAACTGAAGTTTGCCAATATTTTGACAAAAACGTAAAAAAGGTAAATGCTACCCTTGGTTGGGAGCAGGAGTACTTTTTGGTTGATCGTTCATTATTTGAGTGCCGCCCGGATATGAAAATGACAGGACGCTCACTTTTGGGTCATGCTGCGGCCAAGGGCCAGCAATTGGATGATCACTATTTTGGTTCTATTCCTGATCGTGCCCGCTTTTTTATGCGTGAGTTGGAGTATGAATCCTATAGATTGGGAATACCTGTAACTACCCGCCATAATGAAGTAGCCCCTAGCCAGTACGAATTGGCTCCAATGTTTGAGGAAGCCAACGTTTCTGTTGATCACAACTCCCTTTTGATGGACTTAATGGAAAAGGTGGGGAACCGTCACAACCTGAAAGTACTTCTACATGAAAAACCATATAAAGGAGTAAATGGAAGTGGAAAGCACAACAACTGGTCTTTGGCAACTGATACCGGTGTAAACCTTTTGAGCCCTGGAAAAACTCCAAAGACCAACCTTCAGTTTTTAACTTTCTTCATCAACACCCTTAAAGCAGTACATGATAACGCTGACCTGTTGAGAGCTGCCATTGCTTCCGCAGGAAACGATCACCGACTGGGAGCAAATGAGGCCCCTCCGGCTATTATTTCTGCATTTATCGGAAGTCAGTTATACGATACATTATTGGCCATTGAAAAGCTCGGAAAAGGAAAGTTGTCTCCTGAGCAAAAAACTGATTTGAAGTTGAATGTGGTAGGCAAGATTCCCGAAATCATGCTTGACAATACCGACCGTAACCGTACTTCACCTTTTGCCTTTACAGGGAATAAATTTGAGTTTAGAGCTGTTGGTTCTTCTGCAAACTGTGCCCAGCCAATGACCATTATGAACACCATAATGGCAGATCAGCTTAAGGAATTTAAGAAATCAGTGGATGCCTTAATTAAGAAGGGACTGAAGAAGGATGACGCCATCTTTAATGTACTTCGCGATTATATTACAGCCTGCAAAAGCATACTTTTTGAAGGAGATGGGTATAGTGACGAGTGGGTAGAGGAAGCAGCTAAGCGCGGATTTAATAATGTTAAAACCACTCCTGAGGCTCTTGATTTTTACGTTACCGAGAATGCACTTTCTCTATTTGAGCGCAATGGCGTAATGAATAGAGTGGAGGTAATTGCCCGCCACGATATTATGTTGGAAGAGTACCAAAAGAAGATTCAGATTGAATCTAGAATTTTGGGTGATATAGCAGGAAATCACATTGTGCCTACTGCAATAACATATCAAAACCGCTTGCTGGAGAATGTACGTGGCCTTAAGGAAATGTTGGACAAGAAGACTTTTGATAAGCTGGCTGGTGAGCAATTGAAGATGATTGAAGAGATCAGTGAAAGGCTAAGTAGCATTATTGCCGACAAGGATGCTATGATTAATGCTCGCAAAAAATGTAATGCCATTGAAGATGCACGCGAAAAGGCAGTTGCATATCGAACTGATGTTTTTCCATTTCTTGATAAAATTAGATATCAGTGTGATAAATTAGAACTTATGGTGGATGATGAGCTTTGGCCATTGCCAAAATACCGTGAGCTTTTGTTTTAATAAACAGCAAGTTATCTGAAAATTACTACAGGTCATCCATTATTTGGGTGGCCTGTTTTTCATTTTTGAGCATCCCTAAAAGCCCTGTAAATAGGGCATTTGTACATTAAAACAACATTTTTGCGTTTGGAATAAATGTTTACTTTAGCGCACTACTGCACAAAATCAATATTAGGCATGAGAATACCTTTACTGGGTTTTTTAATTATAGTTCTGAATATCTGCGTTTTACCGCTATCTGCCCAAGAGGATCAACCCGATTCTGATCCGAAAAAAAAACTACCTAAAGAAGTTATAAAAGCTAATGCCGCTTACGAAGAGCAGCGGTTTACTGATGCTATTGAATTGCTAAAGGATGCACTTTCAGAAGTAAGAGGTAGAGAAGATAAGTCGGATATCATGTTTCGTTTGGCAGAGTGCTACCGTATGACGCTTGATTATAAAAACGCTGAAACATATTACGAAAAAGCCATTAAGGTTGGATATAAGGATCCCGTTGCTAAGCTTTATCAGGCAGATATGCTTAAGGCCCAGGGTGAATATGAAGAAGCCATAGTAGTTTATCAGGAATATAAGCAGGAAAACCCAACTGACAACAGAGGGGAAATTGGGATAGAATCTACAAAGAAGGCCAAAGAGTGGATGGATCAGCCCAGCCGCTATCAGGTGGATAACATGAAGGACCTTAACAGCAGTTCTTATGATTATGCTCCTGCCTTTTCAGGAAAGAGAAAAAACGAAAACATTATCATTTTCACTTCCGATCGTGAAGAATCAGTAGGAAAAAAGAAAGACGGCTGGACCGGAGGAGACTTTCATGACCTGTACATTAGTGAAGCCGAACGTAAGGCTACCAGAAGAAGAGGCGCACCTGTTGAAGAATCTACAGTGGAAAGTCCCGCTAACATGAAGTGGTCAACTCCTGTTCTTTTAGATGAAGGTGTTGTAAATACTGAAGGTAATGAAGGTGCCAGTGTGTTTGATTCTCGTGATAAAGAGTTCTACTTTACAAGGTGTGACAACGAGAGATATAAAACCCTTGAGTGCGGTATTTACGTTACCGAGAAGTTAGGAACTACATGGAAAGCTCCTGAAAGATTAATTATTGGTACAGATACCTTGGCCAACGTTGGGCAGCCAAGCCTTTCACCAGATGATAAAATCCTATACTTTGTTTCGGATGACTTTGGGGCAAAAGGCCATGATATTTTTATGACCACTTTTGACAGAAGAACAAAAACCTGGGCAAACCCTAAAAACCTTGGACCAAAAGTGAATACTGTTGGGCGTGAGCATTCCCCATTCGCTCATGATGATGGCTATTTGTATTTCGCATCTAATGGTTTAGGTGGTATGGGCGGTCTTGATGTATTCCGAATAAAGTTGGGTGATGATGGTATGCCGGCAAAAGATGCTTCCGCAGAAAACATGCAATTCCCTATTAATACTAGCGGAGATGATTACGGTCTTATTTTTAAGCCCGGTGGTGATGAGGTTGGTTTTATGACCAGTAACCGTAAAGGCTCTAAGAGTGATGATATCTACGCAGTGGTTAAAACTCCATTGGTAATCAATATAGAGGGTGTAATTACAAGCTCTAAAACAGGTAAATCAATTGATCAGGTAACTGTAAAACTTGAGGGTAGTGACGGTAGCAGCTTTGTTGTGAATACTGATAAGGACGGTTACTATGTTTTTGACAGATCAAAAACCAAAGTAGACGTAACCTATAAAATCACTTTTGAAAAGCAGAAGTTCCTTACCAATGCTGGCGATGTTACAACCGTTGGTATCGACTTAAGCTCTTTTGAGTACATTCCTTCTGAGAATGTATTCCTTAACATACAAAGGCTAAACAAAACTCTTGATCCAATTGAAGAGCCGATTGTTCTTCCAAACGTGTTCTTTGATTATAATAGTGCGGTTATTAGAGAGGAATCAAAAGTGGCGTTGGATAGTGTAGTAACAATATTAAACAATAACCCAACTATTGTTATTGAGTTGCGCTCACATACCGATTACCGTGGTAGTGATCCCGATAACCTTGGTCTTTCACAAAGAAGGGCAGACTCCAGTGTTGCATATCTAATCAAGCAGGGTGTTCCTGCTGACCGGATGGTAGCTCGAGGTATGGGTGAAACTGAGCCGTACACTATCCCAGAGGGTTACCGCTTTTATGGTGCGGGAAAATTTGAAGCTGGTACTAAGCTTACAGAAAAATATATAGGTACCTTATCTCCAGAGCTACAAGAGGTAGCCAACCAGATCAATCGTAGAACAGACCTTAAAGTACTACGTGATGATTATGTTCCTGCAGGTGGATTGGATAAACCAAAAGCTGATGATGTAAAAGCTATTTTGGAAGATAAGCGTGATGGTGTAAACAATGAGCCTCCTGGCGAAATCTACATCATGAAAGACAGAGAAAGTTTTGGAACTGTGGCTCGTGACCAGCGTATTAGTATTGTAGATATTAAGAAGTTGAATGGTGGTTTGAGAGGTGTAAGGCCGTTTGAAGGACTACAACTAAAAATCACCAAAGATGGTAACTACGAGCAGTGGGATGCTACTCACTACCAGGTTACAAGAGCCAATACTTCCATTAAGGATATTGCCAAAGAGCTTGATTTGGATGATAAGAAGCTGGAGGAAATGAATCCAGATGTTGATCATAAGAATTTACCAATAGGATACTGGGTAAAAACCAAGTAGCTTAATTAATAATAATCTGGCGCCCCGCAGAATAGATATTCTGCGGGGCGCTTTCTATTTTTGCAAAATGAATTCCAGCAACCGTTACAGTGGACGTGGGGTCTCCGCACAAAAGGAAGATGTACACCGCGCCATCGCCAATCTAGATAAGGGTTTATACCCCAAAGCATTTTGTAAAATCATCCCCGATTTCCTTACGGGAAGTGAAGACCATTGTGTGGTAATGCATGCCGATGGAGCTGGTACTAAGTCATCACTGGCTTATATGTACTGGAAGGAAACTGGAGATCTTTCCGTTTGGAAGGGCATAGCTCAGGACGCTTTGGTTATGAATTTGGATGACCTGCTTTGTGTAGGAGCTACCGAAAGCCCAATTCTTTTGTCCTCCACTATTGGTCGTAATAAGAATCTAATTCCCGGAGAAGTAATCTCGGCCATTATAAATGGTACACAGGAGTTGGTTGATGAAATGGCCAAATGGGGAATTGACATGGTGCTTACAGGAGGCGAAACAGCTGATGTTGGTGATTTGGTTAGGACCATAATTGTGGATAGCACGGTAACGGCCCGCATGAAGCGCTCTGAGGTTATTGACAATGCCAACATTAAGGCAGGAAATGTGATTGTTGGTTTAGCTTCGTTTGGACAAGCATCTTACGAAAGTGAATATAACGGGGGTATGGGCAGCAATGGACTTACCTCCGCACGCCACGATGTTTTTAATAAAACCCTTGCCGGGAAATATCCGGAGTCATTTGATTCTTTGGTACCATCCGAGTTAGTTTACTCCGGAGACAAGAACCTAACCGACAAGGTGGAAGGCAGTCCTTTGGATGCAGGTAAATTGGTGTTGTCACCTACACGGACATATGCCCCTGTAATTAAGAAAATGCTGGCCGAGCATAGAGCCGGAATTGATGGCTTGGTGCATTGCAGTGGAGGAGCCCAAACCAAGGTTCTTCATTTTGTGGATGATGTACATGTTATTAAGGATAATCTGTTTGATGTACCGCCACTTTTTGACTTGATTCAAAAATCATCTGGCTCCGACTGGAAGGAAATGTACCATGTGTTTAATATGGGTCACCGTATGGAGATTTACTGTGATGAAAGTGTTGCTCAGTCACTAATCGACATTTCTAAAGGCTTTAACATTGATGCCAAAATAGTGGGTAGGGTAGAGACCTCGAAAAAGAAGAAACTCACCATTCGCAGCGATAAAGGCGAATTTGAGTATTAGATACAAGCAATTCTTGAATCATTCAGATCTTCAAGGATTGGCATATAGGAAAACAGAGTTCGGAAGGAAGTAGAACCTTAGAGAGACCGGGAAGTTCCGAACTTGCTTCGGAAATCACCCGGACGAACTTAGGTTGTACAATGTTCAGGGCGCTGTTTTCTTGTTAGCCTTGACTTTTTTGGTTCTTTTTGGGTCAAGCCAAAAATGAACAGAAAACATTAAAAATTAGGTTTAAAGACATACAATGCTGGATAAATTAAATGCTATAAAGCAACGCTATCATGAGGTGAATGACCTGATTATTCAGCCTGATGTTATTGCCGATCAAAAAAGATATGTAACGCTTACGCGCGAATACAAGGAGCTAAAGCCTTTGGTGGATGCCCGCGAAAAATACATAACCCTTGAAGCCAACATTGCCGAGGCAAAAGACCTCTTAAATAACAGCAATGACCCTGAGATGAAGGAAATGGCTAAGATGGAGCTGGAAACAGCGGAGCCTGAATTGGAGGAGCTTGAGGCTGAAATCAGGGTGATGCTTATTCCCAAAGACCCTGAAGATGCTAAGAACGCAGTACTTGAAATCCGTGCTGGAACAGGGGGTGATGAAGCCTCCATCTTTGCAGGTGATCTTTACGATATGTACAGTCGCTATATCTCCA
>CAXBJE010000065.1:0-11235 GCA_963975525.1 uncultured Owenweeksia sp.
ATGTTAATAGATTTTGATGGAACAGCATCTGTAAGAGCTACCAGGTATTTATGGAATTTTGGAGATGGTACCACAGATAATTCAACACTTACCCCACAACATCTATATGCCACGCCAAGCCTTACCTATCTGGTAACTTTAACTATTTATAATGATTGTGATAATCCCAATGTAAGAGCATTTAAGTTGAATCAAATCGGATTGGAGGAAACACTACTTACAAGTTCTTTCAGTTTATTTCCCAATCCTGCCAAAGCCAAAACCACACTACAGTGGGATGATGCCACTGAAACACCAAAAGAAATAACTGTATTAAATAGCAGGGGAGAAGTGGTTAGTTTAGTAACACTTAATCAGGCAAACCAAGGCGAAAATCAATTGGACTTTGACCTTAGTGCATTACCAAGTGGGTTCTACCTATTAAAGATGGATGGCAGTAAGTTTACTCATTATAAAAGATTGGTAATTCAGTAAGTGCTGAAACGTCCGTAAAAATAAAAGCCGCCCAAATTGGGCGGCTTTCAAATCATCGCGGTGTTAATTCTAATCCACGGCAGGTGAAGATTCTTCCGCTTTTTTCTCTTTTGGCATTTTTGAATTCCAGATTTCTCTAATACAGGTGTACTCGCCATTTTCTTGTTTAAAAATGGCCATGTAAGTTCCTTTATCTGTCTCGTTGCCTGCAGCATCAAAGTCAAACCATTCACCGGTTTCCACTAGAAGATCGCCATCAGCAAATACATCAATCACTTGATATCGTACACTGCCATTAGTAGTGTCCTTAGCCATGCCTTCATTATATTTCTGCCTCTTAGCCTCTTTGCCTACTTCTGGTTCTTTGTTAGGTGCGTAGGCAATCACGTCTTCGCTGTAGTAAGTAAGGGCTTCGTCAATGTTCTTGTTGTTTTGGGCTTGTGCCAGGGCGTCTTCCTTTTGTTGAATTCGTGTTTTTAGTGCATCCAAATCCAGGACTTCACTTTGTACTGCTTCTGTTTCTGCTGGTGGGTTACAGGCTATTGCGCTGGCAATAACAAGGGCAGCAAATACTCGGGTTACGGTTGTTCTCATTTTTTGTTGGGTTTAAATTGTTAATCTTCGTGAAAATATACATTTTAAACACAGCTCAGCTTATCTATTTATAAATCATGAGTAAACGCGCTTTAAAATCTTACTTACACGAGCTTACTAAAGAGCAATTGGAAGATCAGATACTGGACTTATACCATCGGTTTAAAGAAGTGAAAACGTACTATGATTTTTCCTTTAACCCTAAGGAGGACAAGCTGATAACTGAGGCTAAGTTTAAAATCAGTAAAGAATACTTTCCGCCAGGAAAACGGAGACCGAAGGCACGAAGGTCCGTAGCCCAAAAGTTTTTTAAGCATTTTATACAAATAGGGATGGAAGCAGGCCTATTGGCCGATTTGATGCTGTATAACATAGAAGTGGCCCAAACCTTTAACGCAGCTAAACCTCAAAAGGCAGAAGCCTTTTACAAGAGCATCGCTAACAGCTTTGAGCAGGCACTGGATTTTATCCGTCTTCATGGCCTCGAACGTGATTTCAGCCAACGGATTGAAAACATCATCCGGGAAACCGAAAAACAGGAATGGTATAACCTGGAGGCTTTTTACAGAAAGTTGGAGGAGAGGGGGTGAAGTGGTCTTTTTGAGTCTATTTAATTCGTTGTAAGATATATTTAAAATCAGCCACTATATTTAGCACATGAACACCAAACCCCGATTGCGTCTCGCATTATTGCTGCTACCTTTAATAGTATGGGCCTGTACTAGTAGTAACAAGTATGTTCCTTTTCAGCAAATAACCTACTCAGAAAATGATAGTACAAAGCTATTTTGGCTAAGTCCAGAGCAGGCACCACCAGAAAGCGCCAGGAATTTTGGCGAGTTTGAATATGTGGCTAAAAACGAAAAAGAAGCTGATATGGCCCTAAAGAGTATTGAGAAAGATGCCATTAACATTGGGGCCAATACAATATATGTGGAGCGCTATACACGGTCAACTATAGCTACAGAAGCGTACATATTTAGTATAAAGGGAAGTTATTTACTAAGCAACCCTGATTCTATAAACGACATTTTGTGGAGAAGAGAAACAGCCTTAGATACCTGTAACTGTATTTACGTTTATGTATTTCGATCTCAGCATACCGGTGGCGGACACTATGCTTTAATGGATGTGGTAATTAATGACGAGGCTGTAGGCGGCTTAGCAAATCAAAAAGGATACAAACTTCAGGTTCCTTCAAATGAATCAGTAACCGTAACAAGCTCTGCAAAAGCCACCAGGCTAAGTTTAGAAACTACAAGCGGTTATATATATGTACATGGCTTTTCTGAAGTTGTAGATAATTATTACCAACCAGGTGTAATAGTATTAACCCAAAATAGGCCTAGAAATTTCTTTATGGAGGTTAATAGTTTCCATGGAAGGCTGCTTGCCGAAAGCCTGTATTTGGGGCGAATGTAATATACAAGCAGTAAGAATTGAAAAATTATCAGTCGAGAGGTGATCCGTCAATCCAATTCTAAATCTCCTCAACATAATATCGGTCGATATAAAGCTTAATGCCGTTATACCTGATATTATACTAAATACTCGCCATTTCGACTTCGCTCAATGTGACATCGTATTACGGAGATTTCTTAGTTATTCCGATAATTAATATTATGTCAAATAGTATTTTTGACAAATAAAAAGGG
This sequence comes from uncultured Owenweeksia sp., assembly GCA_963975525.1. Lineage (GTDB taxonomy): Bacteria > Bacteroidota > Bacteroidia > Flavobacteriales > Schleiferiaceae > Owenweeksia. Next base: position 2,724 of record CAXBJE010000065.1, read on the forward strand.
AGATATAAAACCTCCCTCTTTAATAACTCTTAGGAATAACTTCCTTATTTGGTGTTGGCATCAATTACACCCTGCACCTCTTTGGCTTCCTGATACATTTTTAATTTGTAGTAAACTTCCTTTAAGGCTTTTAAAGTATCCATATCCTTTGGGTCAATTTCTCTGGCCTTCACAAAAAATGGCAATGCATTTTTAAATGCCTCTTGCTGCTCCGTTTGAAGTTTATCGTACTTCGATTTTTCATTCAAACTGAGCTTGTTCATTTTCTCGGTAATCTCGTTGGCTTTGTCAACATAAATTAAACCAGACATATACTGAGCCTCAATCTTATCAGGGTTTATGGCAATTGCTTTGGCATACGCTGCTTTTGCTTTTTCCAAATCCTTTACCTCAGTTTGGTAAATATATCCCTGCAAGTAAGGATATAACTCATTTGTTGGATCTGTAACCATTGCCTGCTCCAAATTCACCATGGCTTTGTCATACTGCTTTGTATCCAGGTACTTCTGTAATTCAAGCAACAACAGTGATTTGTTTCCAGGAAACATAGTTCTGCCCTCAGCAACTGCCATATCGTATTTGGCCGTATCTCCCGATTGCTTATAAAGGTTTGCCAAACTAATGGATAAGTCTGGCCTAACATCACCCTCTACAACCGGATCAACATATAGTCCTCCGGAGTTTTTCACCATATTTTGCAATTGACTTCTGTTGGCAAACTCTTGTACAGCGCCTGTTGCCGTATTTGTGGCCTTAAATTGTAAACCGCGGTATCCCATTGCTATAAGTTGTTCGGTACCTTTTATAGCACTTGGCAAATCACCGGCCTTTTGAGCCATTAGGGTGGCATTATATAACATTGTGGTATCTGTGCCTATCTCGTTATCAAGCTTAAACTTATAGGCTTTAAGAAAATTCTCTTGTGCACCTTTGTAATTTTCAGCACTATTTGCATCGATACCCCTATTTACATAGGCAGCTCCAATATCAAACATAAAAGTTTTGGCAGCATCACTAAACTTCTTTTTACCCTCCTTATTTTCCAATGCAATTAGTTTTTCAAATGCATCCGCAGCTTTTGTTAAAGCCTCTGGGTCAAGTGAATTAGTAGCTGAAATCGGGCTTTGTGCTATGCCAAGATTTATTTTCCCCTGATAAAAGTAAAACTTACCTAAGTCCTTGGATTTTACCTCACTCAGGTTTTTGTTATTGATAATATCTGCAGCTTCCTGTATATACTTTTTAGCTCTTGCAGTATCATGATTTCTATCAAACTCAATTATGGCAGAAGAAATCTTTGGTCCTTCCTGAGCCCAAAGACTTGCTCCAAGCATTAAGGCCGCTGCCGCGAATGTGTATCTCATTTTGTGTTTTTTGATTTTGAGCAAAATTAAAACTATTTGTTACACCTGATAGACCAAAACCATTCCAAAAGGTTGCCAGTGTATACAATGGAATCATTACAGCCTACTTTGCCCGAAAGTTTTTACGAGCTGGTTAAAACTATTGAGATAAACTGTAGTTTAGTTCTTTAAAGTAGAATCAAATTAGAGAACTTATGAAAATGGATTTACAAACGGTAGGGTTTAACGCTGATGTTACCTTAACCGATTATGCAAGAGCTAAAACTGAAAGCCTCTACAAGTTTTATGATCAAATAGTGGGTGCCGAAGTGTATTTAAAACTGGATAACCACGATAAAAAACTAACTAAAGTAGCCGAGATTAAACTGAATATCCCTGGAAATGACATATATGCCGAAAGCCGGGGAGAGAAATTTGAAGGCGCGATAAACGAAACTATTGAAAAGCTGAAAATGCAGCTAAGAAAGGTGAAGACGAAGCTCGCTGCTCACTAAAATTAGAATCATAAACAAAAAAGGCCAATCTCGCGATTGGCCTTTTTTATTAACCTTCATTAAGGATTTTGGCAATTTCGGGCCTAAAGTAATTGGCGCTTTTCATAATTTTTCCATCTTCCCTGTAAATAGGATTGCCGTTTTCATCCAGCTTACTCATGTTGCTTCTCTGAATTTCTTCAAACACCTCTTCAATCATATCCTGCAAGCCATGTTTAAGTATGGTGCCACATAATATATACATCATGTCTCCAAGGGCATCGGCAATCTCTACCAAGTCTCCCCTTTTTGCGGCTTCCAGGTATTCTTCATTTTCTTCTGCCATAAGGCGATGCCTCAACAAGTAAGTTCCTTCAGCAACCGCGCCAACCGGGCTGCTTTCGTTGCCATATTTAAACACTTCGTGAAACTTTGCTACATGATCTAATTGCTTCTTCATGGGTATCTTTGTCAAAATTTTTGTTCAACTATGGAAAACATCACAACCGGCCATTGGATTTTTGCAGGTGTATTTCTCACAGCTTTCATCATTTACTTAATATGGAGTTACCGTAAGGACCTTCAACTTCATAAAATCCAGTACAAAGGTTCCTCCTATGTTCTTATTGGTTTGGTAGTTATACTGTTTGCATTTTACTTTATGAAGCAGCTATTAAACTAAAACATGCTGCATCTTTTTAAAGCGAATTTTTTACGTAAACCGTTTTAGCATTTACAAACTCATAAATTCCCATCTTACTGAGTTCGCGTCCGTAGCCCGATTTTTTGGTTCCACCAAAAGGTAAACGAGGATCAGACTTCACCAATTCATTCACAAAAACTGCGGCATCATCCACTCTACGGCCTAAGTCAATTGCTTTTTCAATATCCCTTGTTGCAATAGTTATCCCCAATCCAAATATGGAGTTGTTGGCTAATTCAATAGCTTCATCAGCATTTTCAGCAACAATCATAGAAGATACCGGCCCAAACAACTCCTCATCAAAAGCAGGCATACCGGGCTTTACACCTGTAAGAATAGCTGGTTCAAAATAAGCGCCAGTGCGCTTTCCGCCACAAACCAATGTAGCACCCAGCTCAATAGATTTATTCATTTGCTTTTCCAAGCCCTCTGCTAAATCTACCCTGGCCATTGGTCCCACTTTTGTGGATTTATCCATTGGGTCACCAGATTTAAGTGCCAATATTTCAGCTGTGTACGCCTCAATAAATTCATCCGCAATTTCCTTTTCCAGGATAAATCTCTTTGCAGCAATACAACTCTGAGCGTTGTTTAGCATCCGCGATCTCATCCCCAAGTTTGCAGCAGCCTTAATATCGGCATCTTTTAATACCACAAAGGCATTTGAGCCGCCAAGTTCTAATAGCGTTGGTTTAATTTCTTCACCACAAACTTTAGCTACGGCAGCACCTGCGCGTTCGCTTCCCGTAAGAGATACCCCTTTAATAATAGGGTTGCGAAGAATAGCTTCAATTTGAGGAACATCCACAATAAGGTTGACAAAAGTTCCCTCCGGATATCCGGCATCCAGAAATATCTGTTCAATAATTTTGGCCGCTCCCTGTACGTTGTCAGCGTGCTTTAATACGGCAGTATTACCCGCCATAATGTGTGGCGCGGCAAATCTAAACACCTGCCAAAATGGGAAATTCCAAGGCATTACGGCCATAATTACACCTAATGGTTCATAGCTCACAAAGCTTTGATCGGCCTCAGTTTTTATTACCTCTGTTTTTAAAAACTCCTCCGCATTTTCGGCATAATACTCACAAACCCAGGCGCATTTTTCTATTTCTGCCACCGATTCGTTTATAGGCTTACCCATTTCAAGAGTCAGTGTTTTGGCGTATTCTGCACTATTATTTCTTAATATGGAAGCTACCACAAGCATTTTCGCTTTTCTATCAGCAAAACTTGTTTTACGATGCGTCATAAAAGTACGTTGGGCTAATTCCAGTTTAGCCATAGCTTCCTGGTCAGTATCTACCTTATGCTCTGCAATTACTTCTAAGTTGTATGGGTTTATGCTTTTCATTTTTGTATTCCGTTAATAAATTCTAATACTGTGTTATTTTTCCTTTTGACAATAAAGTTGGCTGGTGCACCAAGCTTTAAATTCTGGTAAGGTGTGGCCAACAGTCCTCCTCTCTCCTCTTCTATCCCAAACTGATACTGAAGGTCCCCAATATCATTTAATATGAAGTATCGTTCTAATTGATTTGTATCAAAATTTGGTTTTTCCTCATAAAGTAGCCCAATATCCATTTTAATCGTTTGTCCTTTAAGGCTTACCTCACAATCTCTGATTATCACATCAAGCATGTTGGTAGTGTTTTGAGGTATAGCTAAATAACGCTCTATTTCAGTCGTATTTAATTTTCCTTTAGCTATAGTCTCAAATGCCTTTAAAAGGGCCAGAAAGTTCGCTTGTCTGGCCATATTTCTGGTAGGGTCACCTTTATAAGCCCCAGATTCTATAAGCACGCAGGGAATTTCGTTTTTATGGAAGTGCTCCCCTAGCGCTCTATGATAATACTCATCTGTGTACTTGCCAATCTTGCCGGATAATATGTCATTTAGAGCCTCATTCATAACTCCAATCAGAGACATTGCAAGTTTTCTTGTTGGGGTTAGTGTTTTGGCAATATCTGCAGAAGCCGCCAAAAAGCTAATGGTAGCGGTTTTTTTGGTGTCCCCTACCGAAAAAATATTTCTCTGATCATGGAGGTTAAAGCACCAATCTGGTTTGAGTTCTTCAACTACTTTTAGTAAAGTCTGTATTTCAGGAGTTTGTTGAACCAAGGCATCCCTGTTAGGATCAATGCCGAGAGCATTACGTCTTGTAAATGCCTCAGCTCCATCGGGATTAAGCATCGGTACGAAGGTGATTTGCACCTTGGCTTTAAGTAGCTCCCGAAGGTCATCGTATTTATCTTGAGAAGCTAGAAAGTTCAGAAGATCTATAACAGCCATTGTGGCTGTAGGCTCGTTGCCGTGCATCTGTGTCCAGCACAGAATTTTAATTGGCCCACTACCCCATTTTATAGTATAAATATCTCTCCCCTCTACCGATCCGCCAGCAACTTCTATTAAAAGGTCATCAACCCTTTGGAACTTGCTGAGTTTTTGAACCAGATGAAGAGGCCTAAGCCATCTATGCCTAAAATCCTGCTCAAGGTAAGAACCGTAATCCTTGAAGTTAAATGAATCCATTATTTGGAAAGGGGTAAAACCATTCATAAAATGAAGGCTCGAAAGTAGCAACTTTAGTCTGATTAATGGCTGTTTCTATTATCTCCAATTCAATACTTATAAAGCAAAATGACGAAGTTTTGCACAATGCTTGATTAGAACAATTACAAAAGTGAATATACAGATGTAACTACTAAACAACTTAACACCTGTTTGTCAGCCATTTATCTAACTTTAACTAAACTACATATTCCAAACAAACGAGGCGGATATACCATACAATCCTATAAATATTGCTTAGACTGTTCAAGACTGATGATTTACATTGTACATTTGTAAATTATTTACAACGTTACAAATGGAAACTATAGCCGAGCGTATAAAAGAACTCATTGAAACCCTGCAACTAAGCAACTCCGAATTTGCCAAGCAGACTAACCTAAACCCGGCAACCGTGAGCCATATACTTGGTGGTAGAAACAAGGCAAGTTTACAGGTTATTGAAAACATCAAATCTGTCTTTACAAATGTAAATATCGATTATCTCATTACAGGTGAGGGTGATTTATTTGCGAATGTTACAAATGTAAATGCCGTTAAAGAGCCTGTTTCAAACCCCACTATGTTCCCGATCGAAGGTGTGCGAGTGGCCAGTATCGGTGCTATGCCGCCCCCTGCTAAAAAAGCTGCTGAGCCCGAAAAGCCAGAACCGGTTCAAGTTGAACCAAAACCAAAGACAGCTCCGCCTCCTACTCCATCTCCAACTACAGAGGCTGAAGCCACTGAAAAATCCGTTGAACGGATAGTAATTTTCTATAGTGATGGCACTTTCAGCTCCTATCGTCCATAAGTTTTTTAATACATCAACCTTTATTAGCTTTGCCAAATACAATTCAGCACCATGAAAGGAAAAACACTTCTATTGATCGGACTTATTGCTGCGGCAATTTCTACTCGCTTTATCCCTCATTATCCAAATTTTACAGCTATGGGTGCTGCGGCATTGTTTGGCGGAGTAGTTTTTAAAGATCATTTTAAGGCTTTCCTGATTCCACTTCTGGCACTGTTTCTTAGCGACTTAGTACTAAACAATGTAGTTTACGCTGCATACAATGAAGGTTTTACGTTTTTTACTGAGGGCTTCTACTGGATTTATGGAGCATTTATACTTACTGTAATTATGGGTAAGTATGCAACTAATGGTTTTAAGGTATTGCCATTATTGGCTACAGGAGTTGCATCCGCATTGGTTTTTTATCTGCTTACCAACTTCGGATCATGGTTAGGTAACCCACTGTATCCACAAAATATTGGTGGTTTAATGGCCTCCTACGCAGCTGGACTGCCATTTTTGGTTAGCCAAGCCGCTGGAACATTGGTTTACGGGGCGGTTATGTTTGGAGTTGCCTACGCCATAACTTCCTCTAAAAGCGCTGCTACGGTAAATGCGTAGCCTCTGGCAACAGCAAACTTTTTATTCTACTTCTGATATTATTATAGTTGGCGCAGGTCTTACAGGCCTTCTTACGGCTATTAAGCTCAAACAATCAGACAACACTTTACGGGTTAGGATTCTTGAACGAGGATTATTTCCAGAGGGTGCATCAGCTAAAAATGCTGGTTTTGCCTGTTTTGGGAGCGTTTCAGAAATTCTTGATGATATTAGAATTGAAGGTGAGTCTAAAGCATTTGGCCGTGTTGTAGACCGCTGTAGAGGCCTTAAGCTTTTATTTGAAACGGTCAGCCCTGAGCTTGTTGACGTGGTGCCCAATGGCGGAGTTGAAGTGTTCACAGATCAAGAATCTAATATTTTAGAAGAAAGTCTGGAAGCTTTGGAATACATTAACAGTCAACTTTCGTCAGAATTAGGAATAATACCCTTCTCGATAAGTACTGAAAATTTTGGACTAAACACTTTAAATAAGTCCGTTGCTATCAATGGGGAGTCAACCCTAAATAGCGGAAAACTGCTGAAGTGCCTCATTAATAAGGCAACTCTGCTGGGTGTTGAGATTAATTTTGGTGTGGATGTAAAATCTCTGGAAAGGGCTGGGTCGAATTGGTTGATACAATCAGAATCAGTTGAATTCTCATCTCATAAGGTGCTCATTGCAACTAATGGATTTACCAGCAATTTGCTACCAAACCTCCCTATCCTCCCCGCACGCGGTCAAATAGTTCTAACTTCTAAAATCCCCAATCTTAAGATCGATCGGAGTTTTCATTTGCATCAGGGGTATTTTTACTTTAGAAACTTTGAGGGTGCAGTAATGCTGGGTGGAGGAAGACATATTGATAGGAAAAATGAAAGTACGGACAATCAGGGCACAACTCCTTTTATTCAAAGTGAGCTCGAAAGGGTTCTGCGCGAAGTAATCCTTCCAAATCAGGAGTTTACAATAACTCAACGTTGGGCAGGCACAATGGCCTTTGGGCCAAACAATGAAAAGGAAGCTATAGTTGAAAAACAGGCTGACGGACTTTTTGTGGCCGCAAGGCTGGGAGGTATGGGCGTAGCGATGAGTTCCTTAGTGGCGGATAAGTCTAAAAACTTAATTTTAAGCTAGTTACAGAATTTAACTAATCTATAGGTTTAGCACCACCTAATTCATCAAAAGTGCTCATGTCGCTTAAAAAGCCCAAAGCATTTTGTACAAGTGGAAGTGCTAATGCAACGCCACAACCCTCTCCAATACTCACATCCAAGTCCAAAATAGGCCTCTTATTTAGTTGAGTCAAAAGAACTTCATGGGCCTTGTCTCCTGATTTCTGGCAAATCAGACAATAATCTAAAACATTGGGGGATAATTTGCCGGCAATAAGTAGGGCCACAGAGGCTATAAATCCATCAATTAAAACCAACATCCTAAGTTTGGCTGACTCCAATATAGCGCCCACCATTGTCGCTATCTCATAACCGCCATATAAAGCTAGTATTGTGAGTGGATCATGCGTTTTGGGGTGTTTTCTGAGCACCTTGCTAATAATGGAAGCCAACAGTTGCTGATGTTCGTTTAAATCCTCAGATTCCGAAGTCAGCATGGATTTAGGGTTTTTATCCAACATGGCACAGGTAATTGCCAAACCGCTGCAAAAGCTTCCAACTGCGATGTCTCCAAAGCCAATGGTGTTACAACCTTTCTGTTGTTCATCGGCCACCAACTTTTGACCAATGTTAATTGCCCGTTCAGTATCGGATGTGGTCATTGCAGGAAACTCCAAAAAGTTGCGTGTCCCCATGCCAACTTTACGGCTCTGCACCTTAGTTCCATGGTTCAGCCAGTAGGTCATTGTTCCTTCAAAGCTATGATCAACACCAACATCAATAAGCTTTACGGCCATCCTACTATTTCTGGCAAAAACATTCACTGCGGATCCTTCATGAAGGAAATTCAGTACCAATTGAGGCGTAAGCTCCTTAGAAAACTCACTAATACCCTCTTCCATTATACCATGATCGG
>CAXBJE010000066.1:0-11114 GCA_963975525.1 uncultured Owenweeksia sp.
CCGCATAATACCTGCCGTTGTTCCCTCTTATGTTTTTAATAAAATCTTCAACCAGCTTTTCAGCACTGCGGTAGTCTTCCACCGCCAGATAACAATTCAGCGAAAGCTCATAAACAGTACCATTAAGGCGATGTGATTTTTGTAATTTTTCGAGATAGGTAAGCGCTTTTTCATATTCACCCTTACTGTAATACTCCTGGGCCAGTTCAAGATCCTTTTGAAATTGCGAAACCACCCTCTCTTCAGGGCCACCCATACGGATTTCATTTTGGGCAACAACCTGGGGGGTAGGCAGAGCAAGGACAAAAAATAAAAGGAGAATTTTAAGAGTGGCCTTCATAAACATTTTTAGTTAGCAACAACGCTAAATTTAAAACAATAAACGGGCCTAAGCCGGTAAACTTATTGTGCGCCTCTAATACTTATGGCGATAGAGTCAAAATAGGGGCGCAATGAATCCCAAACCACATCGGCCTCTTCTACCCTGCCAATCATTTTTTGGGCACTGAATTTTATTTGCATCACCACCAGGGCCTCGTCATCCACGTACTTTTGAGCTTCCTCTTCCGTTAGCTTTTCATCCACCAGACTGTTCTTTAACGTGGTGAGTTGTTTCATTGATTCTTCCAACTGACGGCTAATGAGCTGATTATTTTCCTCAAAACGAGAATAGGCTTTTTCCACAGAACCCAGGTAATTCATATCGCTAATCCAAAATTTACGATCAGTACTATCGGGGTAATTCTGCATAAAAAAACCAACGCGTTCACTAACCACTGATAACTTTTCGCTTACAGTATCAGAGTTTATGGCATTTAGCCTTACCTGAAAATCTTCAACTATGGTAATCAATGAATCTACAGTTTCAATCTCTGCCTGAAACTTAGTATTGCTCTGGCAGGATGCTGTTATCGCTATAAATCCGGCTACAGCCAGAATTGATTTTATTTTATCCATTGGAATGATGTATAGGGAACCAGTACTTCAGGAACTTTAATTCCATCAGCAGTTTGATAGTTTTCTAAAATAGCAGCCAATACACGCGGTAGCGCCAGTGCGCTACCATTAAGGGTGTGGCAGAGTTGCGTTTTCTTGTCTTCACCTCTAAATCGCAGTTTAAGGCGATTACTCTGGAAGGTTTCAAAATTGGAAACAGAGCTTACTTCCAGCCAACGTTCCTGGGCCGCGCTCCACACCTCAAAATCATAGGTAAGGGCAGAGGTAAAGCCCATATCACCTCCACACAGGCGAAGAATGCGGTAGGTTAACCCCAATTTTTGAAGCAAGCCACCAACATGCTCTACCATCTCATCCAAAATTTTGTAAGAGTCATCAGGATGAGAAATATTCACCACCTCAACTTTATCAAATTGGTGAAGACGATTTAGCCCACGTACATCCTTTCCATAGCTACCAGCCTCTCTGCGAAAGCAAGGTGTATAAGCTGTGCAGCGGATTGGAAGTGATTCGCGATCTAAAATTTCATCTCTAAAAATATTGGTAATGGGCACTTCGGCTGTTGGTATGGCATATAAGTCATCGTCCTGCATGTGATACATCTGCCCTTCCTTATCGGGAAGCTGGCCTGTTCCGTAACCTGAGGCCGCGTTTACAAAATGTGGCGGAATATATTCTTCATAGCCGGCCTTTGTGTTCTCCTCTAAAAAGAAGTTAATGAGAGCACGTTGTATACGGGCACCTTTTCCGGTGTAAACCGGGAAACCAGCACCTGTAATTTTTACACCTAAATCAAAGCTTATAAGCTTGTATTGCTCGGTAAGCTCCCAGTGGGGCTTGGCGCCATCATAAAGTTTTGGCTTTTCGCCCCAGCTGGCCACTTCTACGTTATCATCAGCACCGCCACCTTCTGCAACCAATTCATTAGGCACATTGGGCAGGCTTACCAAAAGTTGGTCAAGCGCGTGTTGAATTTGCTCCTGTGCTTGCTGTAGCTCCTTACTCTTTTCCTTAAGCTCAGTGGTTTGGCCTTTTAATTCATTGGCCTCAGCCGTTTTTCCTTCTTTAAAAAGGATACCTATTTCCTTACTAATACTATTGCTCTGCGATAAAACTTCATCAAGTTCCACCTGAGTTTGCCTGCGTTGTTCATCCAGTTTAAGGATGTCGGCAATGGTAGTTTCAGCATCAATTCTTCTCTTGGCCAAACCGGCAATGGCGGCCTCTGTATTATGGCGCAAATAGCTAAGCTCCAGCATAGGGATTATAAATTTTCGGCAAATGTAAAAACAAAAAAAGCCCACAGGAAACATATCCTGTGGGCGATACTAATAAATATCTAAATCAGGAATCAGTTCTCTATTGGAGCAACCGATACAAATGATTTGTTATCTCTTTTCTTTTTGAAAACAACGGTTCCATCAACCAAAGCAAAAAGAGTATGGTCTTTACCAATACCTACGTTTTCACCCGGATTGTGTCTAGTACCGCGCTGACGAACGATGATGTTTCCGGCAATGGCTTTTTGGCCACCGAAAATTTTCACGCCCAGGCGTTTACTTTCTGATTCTCTACCGTTTTTCGAACTACCTACTCCTTTCTTATGAGCCATGGCTTATCTCTTTTAAAAAATTCTACTAATTAGCTTAAAGCTGCGATTAACTCGTCCTTCTTCATAGAAGAATAACCAGTGATACCTTTATCCTTTGCCATTTCTCTCAACTCAGCAACAGTGTTGGAGCTAAGGTCAGTGGCTTCGGCTGGTGCTGCTTCCGCTTTTGGAGCAGCCTCTGCTTTAGGCGCTACTTCTTTTTTAGGTTCTGCTTTTTTAGCAGACTTCTTACCGTCACCTTTACCGATGGCAGTAATTTCGATTAAAGAAATGGCTTGTCTGTGACCGTTTTTCTTGCGGTAGCCTTTTCTTCTTTTCTTTTTAAAGACAATTACTTTGTCTGCTTTAAGGTGAGACACGATCTTAGCGCCTACTTCAATACCTTCTATAACCGGGGCGCCAACTTCTATAGCTCCGTCATTGTCGGTCAAAAGAACTTTGTCAAAAGAAATGACATCGCCTTCGTTTCCTTCCAAACGGTTTACATAGATCTGCTGGTCTTGGCGTACTTTGTACTGGTGCCCTGCTATTTCTACAATTGCGTACATCTACACTTATTTTTTAAGGGCTGCAAATGTATGAAAAGAATATTTCTGCAAATAGGTGTTGGATAAAAAGTTTTAATTCCGCTTCAACTTAATTAATCATAACGTCTTACAAGGCAAAATTTCACCAGGCTTTAAAACAAGGATTCTTACCCTCAAGTGGCCTGCCCTACCCTTTTTATTACTTTTGCCGCGCTACTCGAATTTGAAAATCAAAAATCATTTATAAAAAACTCATACTATGAGAAAATTGTCCGCACTGGTCCTCAGTTTGGGATTAGTTTATGCCGCATCGGGCCAAACTAATATTAAGTTTACCGAGTATCAACTGGAGAACGGCATGCACGTTATTCTGCACGAAGATCACTCTACCCCTATTGTAGCCGTTTCTGTGCTATACCATGTAGGGTCTAAAAACGAAAAGCCCGGCCGTACCGGTTTCGCCCACTTTTTTGAGCACCTAATGTTTGAAGGGTCTCCCAACATTGAGCGTGGTGAATACATGAAAATTGTTCAGGGAAATGGTGGCGCACTAAACGCCAACACTTCTTTTGACCGTACTTTTTACTATCAGATTTTGCCATCAAACCAACTAGAACTTGGGCTATGGCTAGAGAGTGAGCGTATGTTTCATGCTACTGTAGATCAAAAAGGTGTTGATACCCAACGCGAGGTGGTAAAAGAAGAAAAGCGACTAAGAGTAGACAACCGTCCTTATGGTTCATTTATGGAAAAGGTATTTGCTGCTACTTACCCAGATCACCCTTATGAAATTACTCCTATCGGCACCATGGAGGATTTGAACGCTGCCAAGATTGAAGATTTTGCAGATTTCTACAATACCTTTTATGTACCCAACAACGCCACATTGAGCATTGCCGGTGATATTGATCCTGCCAAAGCCAAAGTGATGATTGAAAAGTACTTTGGTACTATTAAAAAAGGAACCATTGAAATTCCTCGTCCAACCCCACCCGTTACCCTTTTAACTAAAGAGGTGGTAGATACTGTTTATGACAACATTCAGTTGCCGGCTGTATTTCTTGGATATAAAATGCCACAACAAGGCACCAAAGACACTTATGCTTTAGAAATGGTTACTACCCTACTTTCTGGTGGGCAAAGCAGCCGTTTTTACAAAACCTTAGTTGACGAAAAGCAATTGGGTGTTGCTGTTCAGGCTTTCCCTTTTAGCCTTGAGTCCGGTGGTTTGTTTATCACACTGGGTATAGCCAACATGGGTGTTGAGCTATCAGATTTGAGAGATGGCATTGATGGTGAAGTAAAAAAGGTGCGCGATAACCTTATCTCCGAAAAGGAATACGAAAAAGTGTTGAACCAACTGGAAAACGACTTTATCTCAAGCAACTCTACCATGGCTGGTATTGCCGAAAGTTTGGCTAACTACCATGTGTATTTTGGCAACACTAATCTTATCAATACCGAAATTGAAAAGTACAGAGAAGTGACCCGTGCAGACATGCAGCGTGTAGCCCAAAAGTATTTGGTGCCAAGCAACCGCGTAATTCTATACTATTTGCCTAAAGGTGAAAATCAATAATATTTAAGAAGAGAAAAAGGATGAAAAAGATATTTTCCATACTATTTACACTGGCCATTACGCTTAGCGCCACAGCGCAGATAGACCGTAGCATTAGGCCAGAAGCCGGCCCTGCTCCAAAGCTTGACTTTGGTAAGTACCAGGTTTTTGAAATGAAAAACGGCTTGAAACTTATTGTGGTGGAAGACCATAAACTTCCTCGCGTAAGCATTAGCCTTATTATTGACAGAGACCCGATTTTAGAAGGCTCAAAAGCCGGATATGTACAATTGGCCGGAGAAATGCTTCGCCAGGGTACTACTACGCGCCCAAAGGCTCAACTTGATGAAGAAATCGATTTTATTGGTGCTTCATTAAATACTAGCTCTTCTTCCGTTTCTGCCAGTGGTTTGAGCAAATACACCGAAAAGCTAATCGCCATGATGGCCGATGTTACGCTAAACCCAGCTTTTCCTCCAGAAGAATTTGAAAAGCTAAAAAAGCAGGCCCTTTCGGGAATTGAATCTGAAAAAGACGATGCGGATGCTATTGCCGAAAATGTATTTAGAGGCATGATGTACGGTTTGGATCATCCTTACGGGGAAATGATGACTAAGGCTACTGCCGAGAGCATTCAGTTGGAAGATTGTAAAACGTACTACAACAACTACTGGGTACCAAATGACTCTTACATTGCCATAGTTGGTGATATTAAACCAGAGAAAGCAAAGGAGTTGATTACAAAATACTTTGGAACCTGGAAAACAGCCAATGTGCCTAAAAATGTTTACGACATGCCTGAGCCCGCCAAGGCCATGCAGATAAGTATTGTAAACAAAGAGTCGGCAGTACAATCAGTAGTTACCATTGGTAACGTAATTGAATTGAAGCCTGGCAGCCCTGATGAAGTAACTCTTCGCCTTGCAAACCAGATTTTAGGTGGAGGTAGCCTTGGACGTTTGTTTCAAAATATCCGCGAAGACAAAGCTTATACTTATGGTGCTTACTCCAGTTATGATGACGACCGCCTGGTTGGTCAGTTTAGCGCCAGTGCCAGTGTTCGTAACGAGGTTACCGATAGCGCGGTAATGGAGTTTTACAAAGAGTTTAAAAGGCTTCAAACTGAGCCTGTGCCAGCGGAAGAACTTCAGGCTGCTAAGAATTATGTAATTGGGAGTTTTGGTCGCTCATTAGAAAGCCCATCAACCGTTGCTCGTTTTGCACTGAACATACAGCGCTACAAGCTACCTGCTGATTACTACGAAACTTACCTGGCCAAGTTACAGGCCGTAACGCCTGAGCAAATAATGGAAGTGGCCAAAAAGTACATCGGTACAGAAAGCACACACCTTGTAGTAGTTGGTAAAGCTTCTGACATTGCTGATGATTTAGCAGCCATGGGTAAGGTTACTTATTATGACACCGAAGGTAAAGTTGCCGAAGCTCCTTCTGAGCCTGTACCGGCAGGAATAACCGCTGAAACTGTAGTGAACAATTACATTGATGCTATTGGTGGGGTTAAAAAACTAAAGAAGGTAAAAGACATCACCACAAAGTATGATGCAGAAATTGCCGGTGCTCCGATGAAAATCTCGGCTACCATAACCCGCAAAAAGCCAAACATGTACAAAATGGAAATGGTAGCTGCAGGAATGGGAACTTTAATGGCACAAACCTATGATGGTGAAAGAGCTAAAACCAGCGGCATGCAGGGCGAAAAGGTGTTGGAAGGTGAAGACCTTGAAGACATGGCTCAGCAAGCTAAGTTTAACACCGAACTGGAATACCTTACTGATGCATATACTTTAAAGCTTACCAAAGTTGCTACAGTAGACGGCCAAAAGGCGTATGTAATGGAGGTGACCGATAAAGATGGAAAAACTGAAACTGAATATTACTCAGTGGAATCGGGCTTAAAGATTAAGAGTGAAAGCACCGAAGAAACTCCTCAGGGCCCAATATCCAGCTCACAATCATACTCAGACTATAAGGAAGTAAACGGGGTGATGTACCCACACACCTTGAAAATTGATGCCGGTCCTCAAAAAATAAAGATGACGGTTACCGAAATCAAAGTAAACTCTAAGATCAAAAAATCAGAGTTTAGCTTCTAAGCGTTTTAACCACCCAAACAGTGAAAGCGGTATTTCCTTATTCAGGAAGTGCCGCTTTTTTTTGTTCCCTAAGTCGCTTGCGGTAGTTAACAATGTACACACCAACCAAAATGGCCGACATTCCTATAAAGTGGTCAATACCGATGGGTTCACCATCCAGCACTCCCCACATAATAGCCACAATGGGTATGGCATAGGTAACCGAAGCCCCAAACAGAGAGCCGCTGGTTTTTATAAGATGATTGAATATGATTACAGCCAAGCTGGTGCTCACTACCCCCATAATAGCCACATAGCCAAAGTTTATCCACGCAAGGTCATCGGTTTGCATGATGTGGAGAAAATCTGTGGACAACACATAAATAGTGGCAGGTATCCCCACGGTGGTGAGGCTGAGCAGGGTTATACTCAACGCATCCAGGTGCTTAAATTTTGCGCTTAGTGTGTTAATGGAAATGGCGTAACATATAGTGGCAATAATGGGATACATCCCATAAATCAACTTTGATTCATCTATTTTCAGCCCTGGCAACAGCAACCATAAGGCACCCGCAAAGCCCAGGATAATTCCAATAATACTGGGTAGCCCTACTTTGGTTTTAAACCAGATAATTCCAATAATCAAGGTAAAGAGAGGCACAAGGGCATTGAGCACGCCCACAACTCCACTATCCAACTTTGTTACCGCCAGCGGGAACAAAATATAGGGAATGGCATTACCCATTAGGCCTACCACAATTAATGGAAAAAGGTCCTTTTTTTGAAACTTAGAGAAACGCCTAAAAGCTATGATAACGGTAAACCAAAAGGCCAGCGCAACACGCATCATCCCAATCTGGCTGTAGCTAAATGAGCGCAGGCCATATTTCATAAGGATAAATGAACTGCCCCATACCACGGCCAGCAGGGCAAAAAGCATCCACGCAATAGCGGGGTTTTTGGGTTGATCACTCATAGAGCGCGCGAAGGTAAGTTAACTCAGAATGCAGTTGGCAAGTAAAACAGCTGGCAATTGACAATGGCTCAGTTTGCAAACTGCAAACCGCAAACTGCCCGCCTTAAAACCTTTAACATTGAACTTTCAACTCCTGAACTTTGAACATTTTACCCTTACCCATTCAGCGTCTCCTCCGGCAAGTCATCAATGCGGATGTACATAAAGCCATCCAACGAATCATTAAACAGAGGGTCAACATTAAAGCAAACTATTTTGGCATTTTGCTTCAGGTATTTTTTGATGAGTACGGGTATACGCTGGTCGCCAGGTTCCACATCGCCAATAAGGCGGTCAATTTTTTGAAGATCTTCTGCGGTACTTTCCTCCAAAATATTGAGGTACTCCTCATCCAGCTTAGATTTAAATGGCTTTCGCGGAACCACCCACTGAGCCAATTGCTCATCACCAAAATTCTTTACCAGATAATTTACCGTAAGGGATTTACTGAATTTGGAAAAAGTATTGCTGATACTGGCACAGCCGGTGATGTACTTTAGTTCCGGGTGCCTTTTTATAACCTGCACAATTCCCTTCCAAAGTAAAAACAAGGGCATGGGCTTTTGCTGTTGCTCCTTTACAATAAAGGCACGGCCCATCTCTAAACTTTGACTAAACATGGAGTGCACTTCGGTACTCAGCCTAAAAAGTGTAGAAACATAAAAACCCTTTATACCATATTTCCTGTAAATCTCGCTACCAATACCAAGCCTGTAGGCTCCTACCAACTTTTCGGTATCCTTATCCCAAAGTATCAGGTGTTGATAGTGGTAATCATATACATCAAGGTCAATAGGTTTATTGCTTCCCTCTCCTACTTCTCTAAAGGTAATTTCACGCAAACGGCCAATTTCTTCCAATACATTGGGAATGGTTTCGGAGCGCGCTACAAACAGGGAATAGTGTTTTTCATCAAACAGAAACCCTTTGCCTTTGCGCAGTTTTTTAATCTCATTTAAGATTAATTCCGGATTTACCGGGTCAATTATTGGCTCCTGCTTTTCTGGTCTTCTTAATGAAAATAAGCGCTTACCGGGAGATAGGGCCTCCTTTAGCAAATAGGTTCGCTGGCGCAAAAAGGCCGTGTAATGTTCAATAGTTTCATATCCATTTTGCTCCTTTACGGAGATTTGTTTCCCGATACGAATGCGGATGGTTTTATTTTTCTGCTTCAGCAACTCCGATGGCAACTTGGCGGTGCGCAAGCTGCTGTGCAACATAGAGAGCAAGTAGAAAAGATTGGTATTTCTCGCCTCAAAGTAAATTGGGATAACCGGCACCTGTGCCTTTTTTATGGTCTTCATTGAAGATTCCGTCCAGGGCCTGTCGCTTATTTTTCCTTCATCAAACTGATACGTACTTACCTGCCCTGCCGGGAAGATGCCCAACGGGTGCTGCTTCTCTATATAATGCAGAGAATCCTTAACCCCAGTATAACTGTTGAAATACTCCTTGTTATCAAAAGGATTTACATAAAAGAACATATCCTTCAGTGGCTCCACTTTTTCAAGCAGAAAGTTACCCATCACTTTAAAATCAGGGCGAACCTGACTCACCAGCTTTATCAGGATAATACCATCCAAAGCCCCAAGCGGGTGGTTAGAAATAGTAATGAAAGGACCTTCCTTAGGTATACGCCTTAGCTCATCTTCAAAATAATCAAACTCTGCATGAAACTCCTTTAGAATGGCATCGATAAACTCCACCCCGTGTAGCTCGGCAAACTTGTCATAAGCCTTGTTTACATCTGATAAGCGCAGGATGTCCATAATAGGCTTTGCCAATGCGGTCATCCCTATCTTATCGAGCTTTACAATTCGGGCTACATCCTTCTTATCTACAAGGCTCATTCAGTGTTTTGTTTGGGCTAAAGCTAACTAAAAATGAAGGTTATGATGTTACTACCTGGTAAGTATTCCTACTTACTTGTTCCAGAAGAATTTGCCCTGTTTTCATTACTCTTTCGCGAGCGGCATCGTCATAGTGGCGTACGCTATACAGCCTTACATTTTCATTGTATGAGGTGTCAAAATCCTTCTTCAATTCCTCAATCAGCTTTGGTGTGGTTATAGGATCATTGTTGATGCAAAACGAAGAACTTACCGCAGTATTTTGCGACATATTTACACGAGTGCCAAACTGGTGAAGCAGCTTGTAAATTTTACTCAGGTGATCTTCCACAATAAAGGCCAAATCCCTGGTGGAAATGGTAATCAATATTTGATTGTCCTTTTTTATGAAGCAAGGCAGCAAAGGATTCAAATCAGAACCTTCCCTTATAATAGTGCCTTCATCAGCCGGGTTCATAAAAGACTTTACCCTTAGCGGGATTTTCTTCTTCTGAAGGGGTTGAATAGTTTTTGGGTGTATTACCGATGCTCCGTAATAAGCCAACTCAATGGCTTCGCGATAACTGATTGCTTTAAGTAGTTCCACATTATCAAACACCTTGGGGTCGCCATTAAGCACTCCGGGTACATCCTTCCAAATCACTACCTCTTCTGCATCCAGCACATAGGCCAGCACAGAGGCAGTATAATCGGAGCCTTCCCTGCCAAGGGTAGTAGGATTTAAATCATCATCAGAGCCAATAAACCCCTGTATTACGTATCGGTTTCCCGGAATAATGGTTTCCTTAACCAGGCGCTCTGTAAAGTTCCAGTCTACACGCGCAAAGCGGAAGTTCTGATCTGTACGAATCAGTCTGCGGGCATCAAGCCACTTATTTTGGTAACCAGAGCTATTTAGGTAGCTGGAAATAATTTTGGTGGAAACCAATTCACCAAAGGATACAATTTGATCGTAAATCTGGTTAAAACTGTTGGTGGGCTCTCCATCACAAATCAACTCCAACTGCATAAAAAGTATTTCCACATCATTATGCACCCGGTGTTCATCTGCCGGAAAAAGGTCATTTATAATAGCAAAATGCGATTGGCGTACTCCGTCAATCAGCTCCCTTACATCACCCTGTTTATTAATATATGAATGAACCAGTTTTTCTAATGCATTGGTGGTTTTTCCCATTGCAGACACCACAATAAGGATTTCTTCTCCCGGATAGTGATTTAGTACGTTAGCAACGTTTTTCACACTTTCGGCATCTTTAATAGACGCCCCTCCAAACTTGAAAATTTTCATTGGCTGGTAAAGCTTATTTTAGACTGGCGAAGGTAGTGGCAAGTGAAATACCTCACAAAATTTAAAACCCAATAAAGATGAAAGAAGAGCAACCCAATAGCAGACGAAACTTTTTAAGAAATGTATCGCTGGCATCTTTATCGGTTGCTGCCCTTCCCATTGGCGTTAGGGCTGCATCAGAGATACCGCCTGAAGAAGGAGGAAAAACTTT
>CAXBJE010000067.1:0-11102 GCA_963975525.1 uncultured Owenweeksia sp.
AGGAAATATCAAGCATGTTACCCGTAATGCTTAAGTCGGGGCGTCAGTTTAAAGATTATCAGTTGGTGCTGGCTGCTGCCCCTTCTCAAGATTTGGAATTCTACCGAAAGGTAGCCGACCTAACTGGTGTTGGCGTGGTTGAAGGTAAAACCTATGATTTGCTGGAAGTAGCCGATGCCGCCATGGTAACCTCCGGTACCGCCACTTTAGAAGCTGCCTTGTTTGAGGTGCCACAAGTGGTGTGTTATAAAGGCAATGTGTTTTCTTATTGGATAGCGCGCCAATTGATTAAGGTAAAATACATCTCATTGGTAAACCTTATAGCAGATAAAGAGGTGGTGAAGGAGCTTATACAAGCCGAGATGAACAGCAAAAAGCTAAAGGCAGAATTACAGAAATGCCTTGATGACCGCAGTTATTTTGATGCTGAATACAAGAGTCTGAAAGAGTTGCTGGGTGGAGGTGGAGCTTCCGCCAAAGCGGCTAAAATTATAACAGAGGAGGTTGGGTTATGAAAATTAAACTGCTGATTCTTTTCCTTTCAATTGTGTCTTTTGCTAAAGCGTTAGACGTAAGAATCAAATTGTTTTCTACCCAGACTTTTACCTCTGTAACGGTTACTCCAGATACGGGTTCCTACTATCTTATTGCTCTTGATGCGAACTTGAAACCCATTGATACTGTACTTGATATTTTTCAAGAGGAGAAAAGCAGAAGACTTTCCATTGTAAAAAATGGGAGCGGGGTAAAGGCTAGTAAAGGCGAAGTCAATCTTGGGAACTATCGCGCACTTCTTATAAGGAGTAAGAATCCTAAAAAGCAATTTAGAATTGAGGCCGAAAAGAAGCTAAGGATATATCATGGGGATCTGCAAATCCGGGTTTATGATGGCTTTTTGCAGGTGGTAAATATTGTGGACTTGGAGGATTATGTAGGTGGTGTGGTAGAAAGTGAAGGCGGTCATCAATTGAACCCTGAATACTTTAAAGCACAGGCCGTACTGGCAAGAACCTTTGTTTTGAAGAATTGGAACAAGCACATGAATGAAGGTTACAATCTTAAGGATGATGTAACCTCTCAGGTTTATTTTTCCAAGGCGCGTTATCAATTTAGTGAAGCCATTAAGGATGCGGTGGAATGCACAAAAGACACTGTGCTGGTTACCTACACTTGTGATCCTATTTTGGGTGTATTTCACGCAAACAGCGGGGGATGCACCGTTGGCGCGCAGGATGCCTGGCTAAATTCCGTTTCCTATCTACAACCAAAAATTGACAGCTTTAGCTTAAATGTGGGCAGCTACAGTTGGGAGAAAAAAGTGGCCAAAAAGGAATTCTATCAATACATCGCCAGCTCCATGGGTGTGGCCAATGATATTCATCTGCATAAAGCAATCTTAAATTTTGATCAGAAGAAAACCAGAGAAGCCTATTTTGAATACAAGGGTAAAAAGCTAAAGCTCACCAAAATCCGGTTTAAGTTCAACTTGCGCTCCACCTATTTTAAAGTTAGCGATGCCGGAGATTACCTTTTAATAAAAGGCAACGGTTACGGTCATGGCGTTGGCCTTTCGCAGGATGGTGCCATGGAAATGGACAAACGCGGTTATTCCTATCGCCAAATCCTTCAGTTCTACTTTGATAGTGTGGAGCTGGAGAGTATTGAGATGCTGGATTTGTAAGCTCACGCTACTCCAGTCGCCTAAGCATCAATCCCAGCACCAACCCGTATATAATATGCCCTATTAGACTTCCCGTAAAGGTTAGTGGGGTAATTTCAAACATTTCATCTTGTCCGAGGGGGGAAATAATCAGCGTAAGCATAAGGCAGGTAAAAACGGCTAACCCATAAATCACGGCAGTTTTTACCAAACTCATTCGGATGTTGAATACATGGGCAATTAGTACAAAGGAGATTCCCATTCCGCCACCGTTTCCGGCATAGCGATATACATAGCCAAAGGCCGGGTGTGCGTTTTCACGACCCAATAACCATACACCAATTTGGGGAATAAAATCATCCCAACCGGCCAGGATAAAAGGTACTCTGGAAACATCATAAAGAAATACGGCCACCAAACCAGCCAACCAACCTTTGAGGCAGAGAATGCCTCGTGACGGGTAGGCCAGCCCACAAATGGAAATGAGGATAATAGATGGAATCACCCAAATGCTGAAAAGCAGACTCAGCGAGCCCACTTGAAACATAGTAAGGGATATGGCGCCCACAGAACTGAATCCGCAAAAGGCCAGGGAAAGTGTTAGTAGCTGCTGGCGGCTTATGGAAAGTTGGCCAGGCAGCGTAATTGATTGTTGAGTTGCAATATTCATCCGTGTCGTTTAAGGGTTAATCGTTGATGGATTGACAGGAACTTGAATACTACCGGTAGCAAACGCGTGTTGTAGAAACGGTTGTTTTCCGTTTTACATTGTTGGTGTTTTGTTTTTTAACATTTAATGATTAGACACCTGAGAGGTGGAATGGTGGTACGCATGGTTGTAAAGAGTTACGCAACTTCTTACTTCCTTATGGCATCTAACAACAAACCCTAAAATCTCAATATTATGAAAACCCGCATTCTAATTTTCGCTCTGGCGCTGGTTTCCGGACTTTTTACATCTTG
The DNA here is from genome assembly GCA_963975525.1 of uncultured Owenweeksia sp. Taxonomy (GTDB): domain Bacteria; phylum Bacteroidota; class Bacteroidia; order Flavobacteriales; family Schleiferiaceae; genus Owenweeksia. The sequence goes on from CAXBJE010000067.1 coordinate 2,624, forward strand.
TGATAAGGAGGATGAAAATGAATCACAACAGAGTAATACGATGGTTGGTAGTTATTCATTAATGAACGTAAGTGGAGGGCTATTGGGAGCTAATGTCAATTTCACCAAAGGGGAAATCCAATGGTCATTTAATGCCATATCTAACATCTTAACGGTTAATAATAGTATTGATACTACTGACTCAAGGCATTCATTCTCTGACTTACCTAGTGGAACCTACACCTATCAATTTCAAACACAGAATTCACAACAGCTATTGTTTGTTGGAGGCACTGAAAGAGGGCCGATAACTTTCACTACTAATGGGTGGAACCTGGATGATGGAATAGCGGTGGATGGATTCCTGATAAAATTTGAGAAGTAGGTAAAGAGTTTCCTTTAAGCGTCAATAGTTTAAGTTTTTGGTCGAGATTGCTGTCGCTTTCCTTCCTTATCCGAGCTTAAAATCAAATCGCACCTTCGCTTGGCCCCTTGGATTTTTATTTGATTTTAGGTCAGAACTTTTCGAGTTCCACCTTCACCAAATAAAAATCCCTTCTCAGATTTTCTGAGAAGGGATTTGATTGGCTAGTGACCTCGGAAGGATTCAAACCTTCAACCTCCTGAGCCGTAATCAGGTGCGCTATTCAGTTGCGCCACGAGGCCTATTGTTTTGGGGCTGCAAATATAAAGTTAAATGTTTTAAACCGTCAAGAAATTTCTGCACTTAATCCGCGCTCCAACAAATTTGTGCATTTGGGTTCCAATTCCTTGTAAGAACCGGTCTTTACAGCACACTTACCATTGTTGTGTACAATAATACTGCATTGCTCTGCCTGCTCTGCACTATGCTCACATACATGAATCAAGCTTTCAATCACCCAGTCAAAGGTGTTTACCTCGTCATTGTAAAGAATAATTTCGTGAAGTGTTTCACTTTCAATCTTTACCTCAGGGCTTTCGAACGTTTCTGTGTCGCTAAACCTAATCATCGTTATTGGCTTTTCTAAGTCTGATTTTACTTTCTTCTCCGTTTAGTAGCCTTTCCAAATTTTTCTGGTGCGTAAGCAAAACCAAAAAGACTAATGCAAAGCTAAAAATTACCAGAGTTTTAGAAGTTTCATGGTACCTGAAAATTAGCCATATAGGAAATGAGATGGAGGCTAACATAGACGACAGAGATACGATTCTAAACGAAAGAAAGAATAATAAGAAGGTGGCCATTGCCATTAAAGCAGCTCCGGCATGTATGGCTATCATCATACCTAATAGGGTGGCAATTCCTTTTCCACCGCGGAAACCTGCAAATACCGGGAAGATATGACCAACAACGGCAACCAATCCTAAAAGAACCATGGTTTCGATATCACCAGCGTAGCGAGCGGTTAAAAAAACGAGGTTTACGGCTGCAAAGCCTTTGAGCGCATCAAGAAGCAAAACAATTACTCCGGGCTTGGTTCCTAAAACACGCATGGTGTTGGTTGCGCCTGCGTTTCCGCTGCCATAATCGCGCACATCTGTACTAAAAAACACCCGACCTAACCACACCGAAGTGGGGATTGAGCCTAGTAAATAGGCTAGAAGTATTAAGGCTATTTTCATGGGTGCAAATATAAAATTTTGGAATGGTATGGTTAACTCTCCCTTAACATTAGATTTGGACCCATAAATAGCGGCAGGATTAAGCCTTGAGTTTAAAGTTTACAGGAATGGTAAATTCAGCTTCCACCTTTTTACCACGGTTTTCACCGGGTTTCCATTGCGGTAGTTTTGATATGGTATGAAGAGCGACAGAATCTAATGTTGGGCTAATACCTCGTACTATTTTTGGATTCTTTACTTTGCCCTCTCTATCAATGATAAAGCTAACGTACACCTTACCCTCCTCTTTGGCTTTCTTTGCCTTTATGGGGTAAGTAGTGTTTTGCGCAATGAAAAGTTGCAGACTATCATGGCCGCCAGGGAATTCAGGTTGAGTTTCAAGCGCAAGGAATGGTAGAGGTTTGTCGATGGAATCTTTTGGAACAAAATCAACATCCCCCATAGTTACTAGTCCTTCAATTGCGTCAATTTCTATGTATGTATCTCCCAAAGTGGTTTCAATTGTATTAAGGTTTGGAGTAGTTTGTTGAGGTTTGTTTTTTGTAGCCCCTGTGTTTTTGTTCTCGCAGGCCATATTACTGTCAATTTCCTGCGTTTTATCAACCCATTCAACCGTGTCTTTTTCAAGTAATTCAATGGAACTATTGTTAGTATGTGGAACTGGACTATCGCAACCAGACATTACCATAGATCCAAAAATAAGAATGGCAAGGCTCAATCGCGGGTCTTTTTGTTTTTCTGCCAGAGCTGTTACGGTTACCATAAAATCCTCATCCGCATAATCCAGTTGATGGCGGTAAAAATGGCCGCAGGTTTTAGTTTGGCGATTAAGAATAAGATACTCCAGAATTTCCTCTCTCGATTTTTTGGTAAAATCCACCACGTTCTTTTCGCAGCTTCCGCAAAAGCGCGAGTTTACACCAATCTTCATTTTATCCCAATCGGCTGCACAAGGGTTTTTTATGGAGGGGCCAATTCTCATAGCAAAAGTTATTGTTTCAAGTCATAACGCTTTTCTGGATAATGGAGTGTTAAGGCATAAAAAAACTCCCTTACTGAAATAGCAAGGGAGTTTTAGAAAATATGGTCTGAATGCTGTTATAGCATCTTCTCAATCGCGGTGTCGTACAATTCCTTGTACTCTTCTACAGTACCCCAGTCTTCATCATCAATGCGGATAGAACCTTTGGTTACGTGCCCCATAAGGTCAAACTCCACACCATTGAGCATCATAAGGTCAATAAACTCATCCTCAGCAGCCTGAGAAACGGTAACTATTACACGGCTCTGGCTTTCGCCAAACAAGTAAGCATCTCTGCGGATAGCTGAGTCAGTTGTAATATCAAACCCAAGACCGGTGCTCATTGATTTCTCTAACAATGCAACAAACAACCCACCTTCAGAAACATCATGGGCCGATTCAATCATACCCTTGGTGCGGATTATCATTTTGAGCTGTTCCTGTAAAGAGTATTCCTCCTCTAAACTAAAAAATGGAGCTGGCGAGGCTTCCACACCATGAATATTAACCAGGTATTGAGAGCTTGAGATGTCGTTACGGTTTTCACCAATCATATAAATCAAATCTCCCTTGGCCTTAAACGGTATGGTAGTGATGAACTTTTTGTCTTCCACAATACCAATCATACCAATGGTTGGGGTTGGGAAAACAGGTTCAGTTTTGTCCTTAAGCACTGTTTGGTTGTAGAAGCTTACGTTACCTCCTGTTACCGGAGTTTGGAATTTCTCACAAGCTTTACCCATACCTTTTATGGCATTTACAAATTGCCAATACACTTCAGGGTTGTAAGGGTTTCCAAAATTTAGGCAGTTGGTTACAGCGCTTGGTACACCACCAGAAACCACAATGTTACGGGCAGCTTCCGAAACGGCAATCATAGTTCCTATTTCAGGGTCAGCATGCACATAACGGGAGTTACAATCCACAGTCATGGCCAGTGCCTTATTGGTATCCTTTAAGTTTACAATAGAAGCATCAGTGGGGCCATTGGTGCTCATGTTTACCGTACCCACCATGCTGTCATATTGGTTATAGATAAACCTTTTAGATGCAATGTTTGGCAGGCTGATTATTTTTTTAGCCGTTTCCTTCAAATCTTCTGGAACGGTAATAGAGTTCATATCAAATTCCTGATACTCTCTATAGTAAGCCGGTTCACGGTGCTCTCTGTAATATACAGGTGCACCACCACCCAATACTAGGGGAGAAGCCGGTGTTTCTGCGCAAAGCTCACCATGCCAATAGTATTGTAATAAATCCTCACCAGTTACTTCACCAATTTGCTCGCACGAAAGATCCCATTTGTCAAAAATGGCTTTTACCTCGGCTTCACGACCTTTTTGAACCACCGCCAACATACGCTCCTGGCTTTCACTAAGTAAAATTTCCCATGGCTGCATATCATCCTGGCGGGTAGGTACCTTATCCAAATCAATACGCATACCTACGCCTCCTCCAGCACTCATCTCTGATGTAGAGCAGGTGATACCTGCAGCGCCCATATCCTGCATACCTACTACAGCTCCGGTTTTAGCGAGTTCCAAAGTGGCTTCCAACAATAGTTTTTCCTGAAAAGGATCACCAACTTGTACTGATGGGATATCATCGGCAGAAGCCTCAGTTAAATCCTTGGATGCAAAGGCTGCACCAGCAATACCATCTTTTCCTGTAAAGGAACCGATAATGAAAACAGGGTTACCCGGTCCGGAAGATTTTGCAGAAAGCATTTTATCTTCCTTGGTATTCAAAATTCCGGCAGAAAAAGCATTAACCAATGGGTTTTGCTCGTAGCACTTATCAAAGTAAGTTTCGCCACCCACAGTAGGGATACCGAAAGCGTTGCCGTAATCGCCAATACCTTTTACCACACCTTTTAACAACCACTTGGTACGCTCAGATTTTAGATCTCCAAAACGAAGTGAGTTAAGCTGAGCTATAGGGCGTGCGCCCATTGTAAATATGTCGCGGTTAATACCACCAACACCGGTAGCTGCGCCCTGATAAGGCTCCAAAGCTGATGGGTGATTGTGAGACTCTATTTTAAAAGCACAGGCCAGTCCATCGCCTATATCTACTAATCCGGCATTTTCTTCACCCGCTTTTACAAGCATATGAGGACCATCCTTTGGTAAGGTTTTTAGCCAAACAATAGAGTTTTTATAAGAGCAGTGCTCACTCCACATTACTGAGTAAATACTCAACTCGTTGAAGTTTGGCTCACGGCCTAAAATGCCTTTGATTTTATCGTATTCTTCAGGGAGAAGTCCTAATTCCTTTGCGGTTTCTACTCCGGCTGGGGCGGTAGTAAGGTCACTCATGATTTCGTTTTTTGGAGGCGCAAAGATAGGAGTATATCTTAAGAATAATGGCCGTAGAAGCCCTTAAGATGCCCAATGGTTTGTGGTAGAATTGTGGTGTTTGAAAAAATTGTAATCGGCTATACTTCCTCCATTTTAAACACACGATTGTAAATCAATCGGATAGGATTTTCTCACGGGTCTTTTGCTGCGGCAACCACTACAGCCTCGCAAAGATTGTGGCTCAATGCTTCTTTTCAAAGGTGTCGCACTATTCACAAATTGAGGCACCCCATCGGGGTGCTTTGTTGGTAGTAAAACAAAAAAAATAAATTACCAAACCCCAGCCCCCTCCGCCAAAGGCGGAAGGGGCTGGGGTTTGGGAGCGGATGCCGGATACCTATTCTACCGACAAATTACCCCAATGGGGTAAAACGCGATAGGTACAAATCAAACCTCCGTGGGTTTGTGTTCTCAAATCTTGAAAACTATCCTTAGCATCTCTATTCATTTTGATTTATGCTTACCACCAAAGCACAAAAAATCTTTCGAATTCATCAGAACTGGTTTTGCGCCAAACCATGGGCGAGCGTTGATTTTGGTGCTTTTCAGCAACAAGTTTTCTGATTTTTTCTAAAGGCAACCAATCGCTATTATGACTTGGATCAACCATCCAGTTTTCCTTTTCGGGAATGGCAAGCTGGCAATTGCGGAAATCGTCTTTATGGAATTGCTCCTTCGTAAGCCAAAAACCTTGAATAGCCTTTGGATTAACATGTCCTACGTCATCATTAAAGTTTTTTGGGGTAAACAAAATCCCCGGAAGGAAGAGTTGTTGCCGGATACTATCAGAGCTAATTTTAAACTCCTGAAGTTTACGATGAGCAACGGGATGATTTAGAAGTGGAAATTGCCTTTCCTTCAACTTGGCAAGTTTATCTATCAGTTTATCCTTTTTATTAGGCCCAATCCAGCCCCCCATTTTATTGGGCGAAAGCCCGGGCCGATAGATGTAAAACTTACAGGCAATCTCCAAATGAATCACTTGCTGCAATTCATTATCCTTTATAAGGAAGTCTAACTCACCTATGGTTTGTTTATTTTCAATTAATTGTAGGTTTTCCGCTAGTATGGAGTATCGGGTGGATTGAGATATATAGTGGCTGAACAGCCGTTCCATCTTTTTACCAAAAACCAGATTATTCGGAATTGGTGGAAAGTCTGTTGGAATAAAATTGGGTTTCGGGTCGGGTTGAAAAAGTTGAAAGCCACTGCTGTCACTAATAACAGACGGAGTAGAAAACAGGGCATCAAACTGAAATTTAAGGCTATCGTCTATATCCGTCATTAATCAATTTTAACTTCCACATTGTGAGCCTTCAGCTCTTCCAGATGATCAATAACTTTAAAAGTATCCTCCTCAAAATATCTGGCGGTAGATTGCTTTTGCTCTTTTCGCCTTAAGGCCTCCATAAAGCGCCTGACGTCTGTTTCGGTTTGCAGTATCAAACCTGGTACCGTGCGGGTTTCGCTGCCATTGCGGCTCTTGGCCACCATGGTAAAGTAAGAGGAGTTACAATGTTTTTTCTCTCCGGTTTGGATGTTTTCACTTTCCACCCTAATTCCCACAACCATAGAGCTATTTCCAACGTGGTTTATAGAAGCATACATGGTTACCAACTCGCCAATTTCAATGGGATTAAGGAAATCAACAGAACCAACTGAAGCTGTTACGCAGTAGTGCCCTGAGTGTTTGGAGGCACACGCAAAGGCAATTTGATCCATTAGTGACAAAATGTAACCACCGTGAATTTTACCTCCAAAGTTGGAATGGGAGGGGAGCATTAGTTCTGAGAAGGTTACCCTGGACTGGCTACTGTGTTTGAATACCTGAGTTTGCAAAACGCTACACCTTAAATGTTAAACATTCAAAAGTACGGGTATGAGGTTATGGTTAGATAGAAATAATCTTACATTGTTTCTGTTTAGTAAATTCATCCCGTCTTTGGTGATTTTGCTAAGGCCACTAAAACCATTGATTTAACAAACCACTTACATGAAAAACTATCTTGTTGTTTTGTTTTTAGGATTATCGACCTGTCTTTGGGGGCAAAAGGATACCGATGTTATTACTCTGAAATCAGGAGCCGTTTATAAAGGTGTTATATCCGAGTATCTGCCTTATGACTCAGTTACCATTAAATTGGTAGACGGAAGGGTAATGAGCTTTAAAGCGGATGAGGTGAAACGAATCTCTGAAGAGGGAAAACGGATTATGGAGATTAAAAAGGTTGGAGGTTTTAACCGGACTGCCTTTGCGGTGGCGTGGAGCAAAAGTGGGCAATACTTGGATGGGCAGTTTACATTTAACACTACGGTTGGCTATAAGTACTACAGGAGCAACTTTGGCGTGACAACAGGCATAGAGCCAGTTTTGGACGCGCTTTTTATCCCGATAATGGGAGATTACACATTTAATCTTTCCGATACACGCTTTTCAACTTTTGCTAATATACAGGGCGGTTTTATGGTTAACCCAGCCTTCGAGAACCCGAATCCTCTCGACTATTCAGGTGCGGAGAGTTTTAAGAATGGATATACAATTGGAGCGCAGTTTGGAGTACGCAATTATTTAAATGATCAATTTGCAATGGTTTTTTCCGTTGGCTATCGGTACTACCATCTCAGAGTTGAAAATGCAGAAAACCCAAGTAATGTCTACCAATATATGGATATCCCATTAACGGCAGATCTACATAGGTTTACAGTAAAGATTGGGGTGCTCTTGAATTAATGAATAGCGTAAAAAAGGCCAATTAAACTGCCAGTGCCAATAATGCAGCCAAACACCACACTCAAGGCCATTTTGCCTTTTCCGCTGTAGCGGGAAAGAACAACATGAAAAAAGACCAGTTGGCCGATTAACATCATTAGGGCATAAACACCCAAAGCAATCCAATTCCCAATACTCTTCATCCACCTAAGGTCATAGTAGCCTTCATCTATATAACCAAATACGAATGCAATACTAAGTGCTGATAACAGGAATATAAGGAAGCTGCGATCTTGACTTTTAGAGGGTAGTGTTGAAGCTGACATGGGATAATTTTTTATGCTCTACTAACGTAGTGATTTTTGATAAATTGAGATTGAGTCTCTTTTTAAAAATCACCCTTACCATTGCTAATTATTCATGGTTCAAGAAACCGTTACTTATTTTCATCCATGCTTTTGCGATAGCTTTTGGCTAAATCTTCTTTTTGCTTTTCGGTAAGGGCTTTGCCAGCCAATTGAAATACCTCATGCTCTTCTTCATCCAAATGATGAATAACACGTTCGCCTAATTTTTTGGCGGTGGCAATCCATCCGGGGGAACTCATGTCGGTATTTTCCAGTTCTTCAATAAGCTCATCCATCTCATGGTGCTCGGCTACGGAGTGTCGCGATTTTTGTTGTGTTAAATCGTCTTTCATTAAGGGCACATAAAAGTGGCGTTCTTCAGCATCAGCATGGGTTTGAAGTTCATTTTTCAGTCTGTTAAACAATTCCTGACGGCCCTCACTATTGCCATGGGTTTTGA
>CAXBJE010000068.1:0-11052 GCA_963975525.1 uncultured Owenweeksia sp.
ATTTATTGATTATGGTTCAACCACCAACCTATACGCACCTCTCTTGCCATCCATTCTATAAAAATGTAACGTATAAACCCCTGCGGGTAGGTTTATTTCAACCTGTGTTTCAGGTTGTGGAGAAACAGGAATGGAAGCAACCCGAACGCCAGCAGCATTAATTATTTCAAGTCGCCCACCATCAAAATCTAATCCCTGAGAAAGTGTAAACTTGCCTTTGGCAGGATTAGGAAAAACACTTACAAAGGGCAGTTGGTTTTCGGTAAGACCGACCGTGCTGTTAAGGCATAATGAAGTATCCGTGCAGCCATTAGCCGTTACCACCACCGCAAATTGACCGCTTGTTATAGGTGTGTAAGTCCGTTGTGTGCCGTTGGCAACAGCTTGTTTTGTAGTGCAATTTATCCATTGGTAGATGGCGGCCGTGGCATTAGCCTGTAAAGTTGCTCCGGCTGAAATTGCGGTAACACCATTGTCAACAGAATCTACGGTGAGCACCATTTTGCTGATGGAATCACATCCTCCGGAACCGGGGATTTTTACGGAATAAGTACCTGCTTTGCTGTAGTAGCTGGCGCCAAAGCCTATGCTATCGCCTTTACAAATGCTGGCTGTAAAACTACCCGCCTGCATTACTCCGGGCACAAAATTGGAAGAGGTTCCACTAAGGGCAAAACCATTCATAAATCCATTTATGTTTCCCTTACTATCAATAAGGCTGGTAATGCCGGTGTTGGTTCCATTGGCCACTCCCTGATCAAAGGTGTAGTACAACTTAAGGTTGGCACTGGAATTATCGTGTCCGTAATTATACATGCAGGTAACTTCTGAAGCACTTAAGGCTTTATTCCAAAGTCCTACTTCATCCAGTTTTCCGCCCAATTGAAAGTCATTTGCCGAGAAAGGTACCTTGCCTAAATACATTACTTCGGAAGTGGAGGAAATGCTTCCACTAGCTGGGACGGATACCTTTTGAACACCGTTGATATACACTTTTAGTGAGGTGCCATCGTAAGTCATAACCACATGCTGCCAGGTGTTAATGGCAAAACCAGTTGCGGTAGCCGTATATGCGGTTCCTGAGCTGTTTCTAAATCTGGCCTCTAGTGATGTAGTGGTAAGATGAAGCAAATAAAAGTCGCAAGTGCTTTCGTTTCTAAATCCGGCAATGCCATCAAAGTTGGGATAGTTTGGGCTGGGATTAGTGGCATAAACCCAACAGCTTAGGCTCATTCCGGTTGTTGAGGCAGCTATATGCGATGATGCCCCAGGAATGTTTACCACATCGTTTATTCCATCAAACGATAGGCTATTGTTTGATTGGGAAAAGCCTATGGATGGTGAGCTCAGGAAAAAGAAACTGCCAATAAAAAGGCCAAAAGAATGGATATTTTTATACATGGTTGATAAGTTGAATTATCAATCCAAGGTAGGGATTTAGAAGTCACATTTACAATGCCAATGTAACGCTGTTATTTCAAAAGTGCTTTATCTCCTCACCCCTCTTGTCTTGGCACTTAACACCGGGTTGTAGGCCACGTATTCCACATTAAGCTTTTCTGCTAAATCCCTTGCCAATAGTTTGGCTTCATCCTGCCCTTTTTGTCGGTTTATCAAGAGCTTTACTCTGTGGGTTTTGTTTAGGAGAAAAATGTCGAAATAGGTGTCTCGGCCAATTTCTCTTGTTACTCCCAGTTGTGAAGTCCGACTTCTGGCAATTGTTCTGCGCAAAATGGCCAAGTAAGGACAACTTTCGTAAGATTTCCATTTTCCAGTTTTAAAGCCTACAAAGCTGGTATAGCCTCTATAAACTTTTGAATCTGAGTTGAAGGACATCCCGTTTTTAGTAAAGCTGAACAAAGCTCCCACCAGCAAAAAACCAACGCTCACAAAAAAAATAAGCATTAACTATGAGTGGGCCCGCCTACAACAGGAGATATCCTATAACCACTATATAAGTTGGAAATTTATACCCGAAACTGTAGTGGCAGGATGCCTGCATCTGGAAGTGAATTGAAAGTAACCTGGCAAATCAGCGCAGTAACCCTCAGGCAAGTTTGATTTAGCCCTTCCTACTGAACAATTAACTTTTTTGACGTTGTGTTTCCGCCTTTAGTTTCGATGCTAATCATGTAAACGCCTGGCTTTAGCTGGCAATCTACATCACAACTGTTTTGCGAGCATGTAGCCCCTTGCCAGATAACTCGCCCAGTAAGGTCAACAACACTAATTGTGGAACCCGGTTTTGCATCGCTAAGCTGAAGTGAGAAGGAACCAGTAGAGGAAGGGTTCGGGAAAATTGAAAACTCTAATGGTTTTTCAACTATTAAGTTAGGAACCGATAATGAACTTTGAAACATGGCACTGATTTCAGTTGGGCTAAGAATGCGGTTATAAATTCGCAAGTCGTTGATGAAACCCGTGTAGCTTTTGGTGTTAAATGTGGAGGCACCAACATAAATAAGATTGTCTGAGCCACCGGTTGGGTTATATAAAGGTTCAGCAATACTTCCATCAAGTATTCCATCTACATAAACGCTAGTAGTGCTTCCTGTCGATTGCATAACTATGTTATGCCAAACACCATCGTTTAGGGCATTTTTTCCGTAATATGAGCCTGGGCTTGAACCATCAAAAAAGGCGTATAGTTTTTCAGTACCAGCCTGCAGCCCAAATCCAAAGCCTATACCGGCACCTTGAAGTATGAGTTGATCTGCGGTAGAGTTATGGCTGGTTTTTATCCAAATAGAGATGGCCATTTGCGTAAAAGTGGAGGCATCAAATCTTTTGTTTGATGTTAGTCTATCAGTACCGTTGAATGAAAGTGCAGAGTCGGCTCCTGATACAAAAACGTAGGGGCTAATGCCACCATTTACATTGAGTAGGTTACCATACTTAGAGATATCCTTAAGATTGTGATTAAATGGAAAATGAGCTTTAAGGCTATCATTGAGGGATTGGGCACTTAGCCCAAAAAGCATTGAACCAGCCAGAATAGAGAATATTGCTTTTTTCATAAAGTCAGGAATTAGGGGTGTAGGAATTTTTGTGCAATATAAAAAATATGAATATACAATAATCATAAAATTAGCGTCCGAACTCCAAGATCAAGAAAATAGTATTTTGCTTAAAACCCTAAATTGCACCAATGTTAATACAGTGACAAAACCTTTTAATCCTATTACATAGTATGTACTCCACCTTAATCTATCACCAATGGAAAAAAATGGTTCGGGCCAAATACTTCAGCCAGGGCTGGGGAGTAAAAATCCTTATGGGGTTTTTGGGACTTTATTTTGGTGCTGTGTTTCTTGGTTTGGGCATTTTATTACCCGAATTATTACGCGAAATGTATCCAGAAGCTCAACAGATAACACCCATATTTGGGGAGTTTGTCCTCTATTACATTTTGGCTGATTTGGCCATGCGTTTTTTTCTGCAAGATCTTAATGTGCTTAGTGTACAGCACTACCTGTTACAACCCATCCGCAAAAACAAAGTGATTAACTTTTTGCTGGGCAGTAGCGTTTTCAACTTCTTCAACCTGCTTCCCTTGCTGTTTATTATACCATTTTCATTGAGGGCAGTTAGGCCAGAGCTAGGAGCGGGCGAGGCTTGGTTCTGGTTTTTAGGTATGCTGGGCATTGTTTTGTTTAACCACTTTTTGGCGATATACGTAAAAAGGATAGCAGCGGTAAAGCAAGCTGTGTTTTTAACGTTTGCAGGGGTGGTTGCTGCCTTATTTATTGGGAATGCCCTTGGTTGGTACTCACTAAATACTTGGTCAGGAATGTTGTTTGGAGCTTTGGGACAGGCTTGGCTAGGGGCAGTTGCCTGGGTGCTGGTAATTGCTATCTATCTGGTAAACTTTCGCTTTTTATTGGCGATGAGCTATATCGATAAATGGAAGAAGCACTCTAAGGAAGCAACTACACAAAATTTTACTTTTCTTGAATCTAAAGGTGCTGTAGGTACCATGATAGCCAATGAACTCAAATTGATTTTGAGAAACAAAAGAACCAAAAGCATTTTGATGATAACAGCGCTCTTCAGTGGGTACGGCCTTTTGTTTTACACCCAACCCGAGCAATACCCCGGTATGGGATGGCTGGTTTTTGTTGGGATATTTATGACGGGCATTTTTATGATTAATTACGGCCAGTTTATGGTGGGTTGGGAGAGTGCCTACTTCGATGGCATCCTAACCAGAGCCTACCCCATGGAGTCCTTTTTTAAGGCTAAGTTTTGGTTATTGGTTTCCACCAGTGTAATCACCTACCTGGTTTCGCTGGCCTACATTTATTTTACAATGGATGCCTTTTGGATAAATACCGCCTGCTTTATTTACAACATTGGGGTAAACAGTTTTGTGCTGCTATTTGCAAGCACCTACCAAAAAAAGAGGATTGACCTGAGCAAAGGTTCTGCCTTTAATTACCAGGGCACCAGCGTGGTTCAGTTTGCCATAGTGTTGCCCTTACTGGTTTTGCCCATTTTAATATTTATGGGCTTTAATGTATTTGGCAAACCCTATTACGGCTTAGCTGCCTTGGCGGGAGCTGGACTTCTGAGTCTGGCCTTTAGCAAATATTGGTTTCAGGAAATAGTAAAGAATTTCAAGGAGAAAAAGTATAGGAATGCCGCTGGTTTTAGAGAGGGGTAAGCGCATTCAAAACATTTATTATCATAATATTATCTGCTATGAGCATCATAACAATATCAAACCTCAAAAAATCATACAACGGAGAAACCGTATTGGATATACCCATGCTTTCGCTGGAAGCGGGACAATCCTTTGGGCTGGTAGGTAATAATGGAGCCGGAAAAACCACTCTCTACCGATGCCTGCTAGACCTTATTCAGCCAGACAGTGGAGAAGTTACCATAAACGGAACATCCGTTGCCAAAAACGAGGAATGGAAAAAAAACACAGGAAGTTTTATAGATGAAGGCTTTTTAATTGACTACCTAACGGCTGACGAATATTTCGCCTTTATCGGCAAACTTCACAATATTGAAGGAGAGGAATTGAACAAGGTTCTGGCGCCTTATGAGGACTTTTTTAAGGGAGAAATTAGGGGTCGTAAAAAATACATTCGAGACCTGAGTAAGGGAAATCAGAAAAAGGTGGGTATAGTAGGTGCTTTAATAGGAAATCCACAAGTACTGGTTTTGGATGAGCCCTTTGCCAACCTTGATCCTTCTACCCAATACCAGTTGCGCGATCAGCTTAAAAAGCTGGATCAGGAAACAGATATCACTATGCTTATTTCCAGTCACGATTTAGGCCACGTTACAGAGTTTTGCCAGCGCATTGTAATTCTTGATCATGGGCAGGTGGTTAAGGATATTCAAACAACCTCCGAAACATTGAGGGAGCTTGAGGATTTCTTTGTGAATAAAGTAAGGCCGGAGGAGCCGGTTTAAAAACTAAACCCGAAACAAATCCGAAAATGAAAAACCGAAAATTTAAAATCACGAAAGGGTTATACTGAGGGGTTTTTGAACTTTTGAATATTGAGGTTTGTGGATTTGTTTAGCATTTAGAGTTTAGATTTTAGGATTTCTTTACAGACGTTGGGCTTTCAAAAAATTAAATTTGCCGAATGAAACAACCAAAGAGAGATTTTGTGGCCATTGCCATTGCCGATTTTGAAGCAATGACAAGTGAAGAAAAAGGCCAAATGATAGTACAGGTGCTGGAAGATCAGCCCGTGTTGATGGGTTTTATCACCAATCTGGCAGACGACTTTTCTGACCCCGAACATGAGGCTCTGGTGGACTCAGCTGTTATTTTAATAAATGCGTTTATCTCAGCAGGAATTCCTGTAGAGATGGTGCCTCACCAAATGGTGGAAGAGGTAATACAGGACAGGGTGGACAGTTATGAAGAGAAGGCTAAGGAGAAGGAAGAGCTTGTAGCTGAAGACCTCAAGGATGTAGCCGATAGCCCCTTGGTTTTTGAAGATTTACGGAATCGTGCCCTGTTCAAAATTCAGGAGCAGGAAGAGGAACCTGGTTTAAACCCTGAGTTTATTTTAATTCTGGATACAGTAATTGCAATTATTGAGCGATCGGTTTCTCTTGAAATGAATAAAAAATAATGGACGCCAGGGCGATAGTAAATAAGATGTATGATGGAGATGCCTTTAGCCAATGGTTGGGCATCGAGCGCATTGAAGATCGTCCTGGATATTCTAAACTAAAAATGACGGTGAGGGAAGAAATGACCAATGGGTTTAAAATAGCCCATGGCGGAATTACCTATTCGTTAGCTGATAGTGCCCTGGCCTTTGCCAGCAATAGCCACGGCCGTCAATCGGTAAGTATAGAAACTTCCATATCACACACCAAACCCGTACATATTGGTGATGTGCTAATAGCGGAAGCAAAGGAATTGAACCTTACCAATGCCACCGGCATTTATGATATTAAAGTGACCGACCAAAAGGATGAGGTAGTTGCCCTTTTTAAAGGGACGGTGTATAGAACTAAAAAAGAGTGGAGCTAAGCTCCTCAGGTTTTTAATACCTTAAGCAAGACAGTTATGAGCACCCCGGCAGAAGCGAAAAAAGAAAGTGATTTTCCGAAGTTGAGTGATTCCTTATTCTGGGATACCAACCCCGCCAAAATTGATTGGGAAAAGAATGCTCGGGCCGTTATTTCGCGGGTTATGCACCGTGGCACAATGGAGGAATGGAAAGAAGTAGAACGATATTATGGAGTGAATCGCCTCAAAGCAGTTATTCCAGATATCAAGTGGCAAGATCCAAAATCGGAGAACTTTTTTAAGTTGTATTATAATTTATAAGTGATGCACCTCTCCAGTTTGTACCCTGATACTCGTGATGTGCTGGAAAAGCTGAACCAACTGGATTTTTTGGAAGGGTACAGATTGGTTGGTGGTACCGCACTGGCCCTGCACCTCAACCACCGTAAATCTATTGATCTTGATTTTTTTTCTGTGGAAACAGTTTACCCAGAGAGGGTACTTGAAGTGCTGGAGCAGAACTTTGAGGTAACAATAAATCAAAAGTGGAAGAGTGGAATGCTCGCTACGGTAAATGGGGTAAAGTTTGACTTGATAAGGCACAATTACCCTTGGCTTGAAGAAGCTCATGAATTTGAAAATCTGAGTATAGCAAGCCTTAAAGATATTGCGGCCATGAAGGTTAATGCTGTTTGTGGACGGGGGAGCAAAAAGGATTTTATTGACATTTATTTTCTGTTAAAGCACTTTGCAATGCGGGAAATGATAAATCTCTTTGAGGAAAAATATAGTAATCACTCAAAAATAATGGTATATAAAAGTCTGCTATATTTTGAGGATGCCGAGGATGACCTTGAACCCGAAATGATTGAGCCAGTAGAATGGCTGAAGGTAAAAAGCAAAATAACCAAGGAAGTGACAAAACTGGGTGTTTGACAACTAAAAAAAGGATAACCCTAACTAGAACAAATAAAACACGAAATGAAAGAAGCATATATAATTGACGGAATACGCACACCCATTGGGAGCTTTGGAGGAACCTTATCTGCCGTAAGGGCTGATGATATGGGCGCGCATGTAATAAGGGAGTTGATGGCACGCAACCCAGGCATAGACCAAGAGATGATAGCCGATGTAATAATGGGCTGTGCCAATCAGGCGGGTGAGGATAACCGCAATGTGGCCCGTATGTCTTTGCTTTTGGCGGGGCTTCCATTTACCGTTCCCGGTGAAACCGTAAACCGACTTTGTGCATCTGGAATGAGCGCAACGGCTCAGGCTATGCGTGCCGTGCGCAATGGCGATGGCGACCTGTTTATTTCTGGCGGGATGGAGCATATGACACGTGCGCCTTATGTAATGAGCAAGCCCAGCAAAGCTTATGGTACAGATTCTAAAATGTATGATAGCAGTTTTGGATGGAGGTTTGTAAACCCCGAAATGTTTAGGCTGTTTGGCACAGATGCTATGGGCGAAACCGCTGAAAACCTGGTGGGTTTATACGGTATCAGCCGTGAAGACCAGGACAAGTTTGCACACTGGAGCCAGATGAAAGCTACTGCCGCACAAAACAATGGCCGCTTGGCTAAAGAGATTGCTGCGGTAAGCATCCCGCAAAGGAAAAAAGACCCCATTATTTTTGATACTGATGAATTTGTAAGACCCGAGACCACTTTGGAAGTGTTGGGCAAACTTCGCCCGGCTTTTAGAAGAGAAGGAGGCTCAGTTACCGCTGGTAATGCATCAGGGCTTAACGATGGCGCGGCTGCAATTTTGGTAGCGTCAGAGGATGGGGCAAAGAAGAACAACTTAAAGCCGATGGCCAGGATTGTATCAATGGGAGTTGCAGGTGTTGAGCCTCGTATTATGGGCATCGGGCCAGTGTATGCCTCAGAAATCGCTTTGAAAAAAGCAGGCCTTACCTTAGATCAAATGGATATTTTAGAATTGAACGAAGCCTTTGCTGCTCAGGTTTTGGCCTGTACCCGCAAAATGGGCATTGACGATAACGACCCTCGGATTAATCCAAATGGAGGTGCAATTGCGTTGGGCCATCCATTGGGTATGAGTGGAGCAAGGTTGCTACAAACTGCTGCTATTCAACTCCAGGAAACTGGAAAAAGATATGCCTTGTGTACCATGTGTATTGGTGTGGGCCAAGGTTATGCCGTGGTAATAGAAAGAGTATAGTTAGTTAATATTTAAGAGAGAAGGTTTACTATTTACGCACCAAAATCTAAAACCTTCCATTTTCAATGTTATGAAGCCTAAAAACGTTGACGAATACTTAGTAAAACTGGAAGGCAACTTTGCCCATCCCATTCTTACCCATGTAAGGGAGATTGTTTTAAAAACCTCACCCCAAATTACGGAAGACATTAAATGGGGTACACCATCTTTTGAGTACAAAGGTTTAATGATGAGTATGGTGGCTTTTAAAAAATTTGCTGCCGTATGGTTCCATAAAGGAGCACTATTGGATGACCCAAAAAATTTGTTGGAGGCTACTGCCGAAACAACCAAGAGTATGCGCAAATATGTTATCGCTAAGCTGGAAGATTTAGATGAACAAGGGCTTAGAGACCTTACCTTAGAAGCTATTGCCAAAAACGATAGTGGTGAAGAGGTGGAAGGTATGGGCCAATCTGATAAAAAGGATTTGCGCAGTGAAATGCTGGATCAGGCTTTGGCATTGGATGACAACGCAAAAGCGGCTGAAGTTTACCAAGGGCTTTCCCATTATAAAAAGAGGGAGTTTGCAGAATATATAGAAGAGGCAAAACAACAAGCCACCAAGCAAAGGCGATTGGAAAAGAGCTTAGCCCTATTAGAGCAGGGTATGGGGCTGCATGATAAGTACCGCTAATCATTAACCGGCCGTTTGTAACTTTGAGGCCATGCGCCCTAAAATTCTCTTGCTACTGATTTTTGCAGCTCTGGCCTGCAAAAAAAACAACACCACAGCTATAGCTGAGCAGATGGAGGTATTTAAGGAATATGAGCAGCCCCAAAGTTGCAAGGCGTATGTGTATTTCTTTCTCCAGCCCGATTGCCCGCTTTCTCAAAATCACACCAAAACCCTCGCAGATTTAGCTGCGGACGAAAGGTTTAAAGACTTTTGTTTCACTGCCTTTTTTAGCGGCAGCTTATATGAGCGGGATGAATACGAGTATTTCATTCTTCATTATCCAACACCGTATACAATTAGGTTAGATCCAAAGCTAGAAATGGCTCATGGCCTTGGTGCCACAGTAGTGCCCGAGGTTTTTGTGTTGGGAGAAAACGAGGAGATGCTTTATCAAGGGGCTATTAATGATTGGGCGGTTCGCGAAGGGGCCAAACGTCAATCTCCGGATCAGCACTTTTTATTATCGCTATTGCGGATGACCGCAAACCTGGTGTGGCTAAAACCGTGGCTGTAGGCTGCATTTTAGAGTAATGAAATACGCTCCTAGTATAATATCAAATTGTGTTGCTAAGGAGTTCCGTCTTTTAGTCCTGTTCGTTGGGTTTATGGTGATTATTAATTCCTGCGATAATCAGAATCCCGCAAAGGAAGAGAGCGGAGAAGTAACCTATACAGGAAAGGTTGCGGCCATTTTGAATACCCATTGTGTAAAGTGCCATAACCCAAAAGGTGCCGGGCCTTTTTCATTACTGGATTATAAACAGGCGGCCCGAAAAAGTAAAACCATTGCCAAAGTAACCCGCAAGGGATACATGCCTCCATGGCCGGCAGATAGAACATACACCACCTTTTTACATGAGCCAACAATTACCCCTGAAGAGATAGAGGTGTTACAAAAGTGGGCGGCCGCGGGCGCTCCTTATGGAGATTCTGCCGAGCTTCCTGAACCCCCGGTTGTACACCCGCGCTTCATTCAACAAGAGCCCGACCTAAGTGTTGGTGTGGTTTCGAGCATTGCTATTCCGGGTGATAATCGCGACAGGTTTTTTGCACTAAAAATTCCTGTTGAACTGGATGACGAGGTTTACCTGCGAGCTATTGAATTTGTGCCCGATAACAGAAAACTGGTTCATCATATGAATGGGCATCTTGTTACCTTCAATCCTGAAAAGATGAGTGATATGTATAAGGGCTACATCCACATTGAACATGATTCTATCCCTGCGCGCACTTTGGCTTACCAAATGGGCTTTCAGCAAGATGATGGCAGCTTTCCTACCTTAACTCCTTCTGTGGTTAATTACCTTCCGGGAGTTGGCGGTACCTTGTATCCCAAGGGGATAGGCGGCTGGAAAGTCTCCAAGAAATTTGCCCTATATATAAAGGACCTGCATGTTGGGCCGAGCCCTGTTTCCACTAGCGACAGCAGCTATTTCAATCTATATTTTATGGATGATGCCCCCAAAAGGCCATTGAAGGAATTGCATTTAGGAACACTGGGGGTGACGCAAGTAGTACCACCATTAGTGATTCCTCCCAATGAAATAAAGGAATTCTCCATTACACATTACGTACCCGAAAAAATTAGCATTTTAACGGTGAATCCGCACATGCACCTTTTAGGAACAAATTTTAAGGCGTATGCGCTAACGCC
>CAXBJE010000069.1:0-10945 GCA_963975525.1 uncultured Owenweeksia sp.
TACCTTTTACAAAGCCCGCGGGCATAAGTCTAACAACGCTTTTCATTATTACATGAAATAGCCAAATACCGCGATTAAAAAGCCCCATCCGGTAAAGGTCGCCCACCTCCTTTAGCTCGTTTTTCAGGTATTTCATACCTCGCCTGCGGTTGCCAAAAAAATCGGTGCCTGTGCGTGCATTAACTAAGGACTCCTGAATATTAGCGGCCTTGTAACCGTTTAGTAAAAAGCGCGCCCAAAGCTCATAATCATCGCCCACAGCGCCATAATTTCGGTACTTACCCAACTCACGTACTGCGTCTGTTTTATACATTACCGTCATGTGATTAAACGGGCAGCGCCACTTGGCGTAGTTCCGTATTTTGCTATGGGTTTCCGGAACTCTGCGCACTCCGGTTTTCTCCTTCATGTGCTCATCATACTCATCAATCCAACTTCCAATAATGGAGATTTCGGTATGGGAAGCAATGTAATTGGCCTGCTTTTCAAATCGGTCCGCTTTGCAAATGTCATCCGCATCCATGCGCGCAATCCACTCATATTGTGCCGCATCAATACCTGCATTTAGGGCTCCCGATAAGCCGAGGTTCTTTTTAAGTTTTACTGGTTTTATGGTAGCGTTTTGTTCCTGCCATTTCTCCAAAACGGTTTCAAGTTCTGCGGTAAGCGGGCCATCCTGCACCACTATTATTTCGTTGGCAGGATAGGTTTGCATCCAAATACTTTCAAGCGCCAGATCAAAGTCTTCGGCCTTATCGCCCTTATAAACGGGCATCAAAACTGAAATGGAGGGAAGAGGCATTAAACTATCGATCTATAAAGTTGTAAATACTTTTCGGCCACTACTTGGGGTGAATATTCACGCTGAAAGCGGGCCAGTGCATTTTGCACAAAATTATCCTTTTGAGCATAGGTGCGTAGCACTGCATTTGACAAACTATCGGTGTCGTTCAAAGTAAACAGGCTTACTTCGCTTTCGCTGAAAATTTCCCTGAAAACAGGAATATCAGAACAAACAACAGGAACACCCAATTGAATAGCCTCAATCAACGAAAGTGGAAAACCCTCCGAAAGTGATGGAAGTATAAATACATCAAAGCCCGGTGCGTATTGCCAGCCCTGTTTTTGTGGGCCAATAAAGTGGCAACGGTCAATAACTTTAAGTTTTGCTGCTTCGGCCTTCAAATCATCTAGCTGCCCACCTCCCACATGAACATACACCCAATCTGGGTTCTGGGCCAAAAAGGGCAATACTTGGTTTACACCCTTCCGGGGATTTACAGTAGAAATGGAGCCCAATACTTTTCTCCCTTCTGCTATTTTCTTAATTTCTTCAATCCTGTTAGGATTAGGCTGTAGATCAATTACCCGAGTGTTGGGGATAACCTCAATATTCTTGTTTCGCCAAAACCTGCTGTAGTAACTTTTCATGTGGTGGCTGAGTACCACATTGGCTTTATGCCTGGCGCACGCCCAATTCCATACGGGAGAAAAAACGGCAGCAATAATAGGATTGTACTGAAATTTGAGGTCGTCTTTTAAATAATTATGAAGGGTGCTAACGGCTGGCGGCATCTGTTTGTAATTCCGCCATACATAAACATCGGGGCGTAAGCCATGGGAGTGTACGATGTCAAATTTGCTCCAGTCTCTTTTTTCATTAAAACCGATTTGCACTGCTCCGGAGTCGCTTACGGCTCCTTCTTTTTCATCAAAATAGAAAAGTTGCACTTCATGCCCCATTTCCCTGAAAAGGTGGGTGAGGTCTAAGGCCACATTTACGGGACCTGTTGGAGCTAATGAAGGTATGATTTGGGCAATTTTCATTGCAGGGATTAATCCTTAAACTGGTTTTTCCATTCTGCTATTTTATCCAATGGAATCTGAACTTCCATGGCCGTATCAGAGTGGATGTAACTTTTAAGAAAATCAGGAGCTTCACCACGAGCCACCACGTTAAGGTTAAATGATTTTCCCATTTCAATGGCGCGATTATCTACTGCTAAGATGCAGGTACGTCTTTTAAAATTCAGAGCTCTTATACCTGCATGTAGGCGAGTGCCGATGTATTCCACATCTTCCTCCATCAATACTTTATCAAAGGCTTCAAGGTGCGGAGCAATAAAAGTTACCTTATCTGTAATGCCCAGCTTTTCGGCCAATTCTACATCGTAAAATCCTTGAATCCACAAGTAAACCCTTTCGTAATTTTTGGAGAGCAAATCAATTACTTCCTTGTCAGTGGTGGCGTAGCCATCATAGTCTGTAAGGGTGGTGATAACCGATGCTGCCTTTTGGGTGGAGATTGTTTGACAAAACTCGGGTGTTAGTTTCCAGGTGGTGGGGCATCCGGTATTCAAAACCTGCGTTAAGCCTGCTTTTCGCATTACCTCTTCGGTATAATTGTCTCTTACAGATTGTATTCTGTTTTTGCCCAAAACGCTTTTGTACAGCCAGCGCGAGTACCAGTCTAATTTACCATAATAGCTGCTGGTACCTACCCCCATAAGGCTTACGTTGCCCAGCATGGCGGCATCTATCATATTTATTTTCCACTGGTTGTAGATGTACATTTTGTCGTGCAGCAAATTGGTGCCGCAAACTATTTGCTCCTGGGTGTTTTTTATGAATTTATAGGAAGCCCGCCTTGCATAATCGTGGGTTGGAGCGTGAAAAAAATAGGCTTCAGGAAATATGCTTTGCAACTGCTGCATGGAGTAGTCCATAATAATGGCATCCCCCATATTGGCTGAACTTACAAATGTGTTGAACACGGTAATTTTCTTCATGTAAACAGTTTCTTTTTGTAGCTGAAAACAAATCTCAAACTAAGGTTTACAAGCTCGCTAAAAGCCAGTAAAAGTAGGCAATTGACAATGGTTACAGATTGAAAGGCCATCAGCAATAAAATTCCGATAATGTAAAATGAGTTGGATAAAATAACCACTTTGCTAAAGAGCCTGATAAAGCCAAACGCCACTAAATAAGGTTGCCCTAAGCTGTAGCTTACACAGGTTACCAAAACTAATGGCGCTACGTAGTAAAGATAAAGCTGGGCCCCTGCCAATTCCCCTCCACCAACCAGATTGGTAATGGGTTCTGACCAAATCATTAGAATGATAACTGTAACTATTCCCCAACCTAACGAAAGGAGCAACTGACGAAGTGCCAGTTTTTTGCTTAGGGTAGCGGCTATACGTGGAAAAACGGTTTGTACCAGAATATCAGCAGGAAGTTTTAGGGCGTGCAGAATTTTGATGGCAAAGTCATAGTAGGCCACCTGGCTCATGCCCAAAAAGCTACCAATTACAAGTACGTTGGCCCTTTCAGTAATTACGCTGCTTACGCGCGAAAAGAAGATCGCCAGTCCATCTTTTAGCATAAACTTTAGTTGAGATAGTGGCTGAGAAATAAACCTTACCCCTTTAAGGTTGAACAGCAGGACGAGGGCCCCTGCACCTCCCAACAGTGCCCCTAAACCATAAAACATAGGTACTAATAGGTAATGGCCGGGCTGGGTAACGAAGATGAAGATGAGTGCGACAAAACTTGCGCGAGACACAAATTGAAAAATGGTGATGTACTTCATCTTTTCTGTCCCCTGAAAGTACCAAACGGGTAAGAGTAACTCCTGAAAGCAGATTCCAAATGAGAAGAGATATAGCCATTTATCAGCCCGTAATTGTGGTACGGCAAAAACCAATATCACCAGTAAAACCAGTGAGGCTAACCATAGCAAGGATTTAAGCGTAAGTACCCCGGAAATTATTTGGTTTATCCTTTCGGAATTATCTCGGTTTATCGAAACATCGCGTGTGGCAGTGATATTAAAACCATAGTTGATAATCATGGAAAAGTAGGCGGCTATGGCCTGCGCAAAAATCACTGAACCAAAAACCTCGCTGCCCAAAACCCTTATGAGATAGGGATAGGTTACCAAGGGTAAAATCAGGTTTAAAACTTGAAGGGCAGAAAGATATCCAAAGTTGGCAATCATGCCTTTATTGGCTCTAGCTTCTGCTTTAAGTTTGGTAAACTTCTCCATTATTGTTACAAGCTACACTATGCGGTTTAGCTTAGCATTGAGTGTTACCCGCAGTTGGTTTAGCCTGTTAAGCGTTTCAATTTGATCAGTAAGCTCCTTGCCGGGATCTTCTGCATTTTTCAGTTTCAGCTGGATATCCTTAATAATGTCCAATACCCGTTTTTCACGGTACCGAAGTACTGTATCCAAAGCAAAACTTCGCACAAAATAGTCGCTGTCTGGCAGTATTATCTTTTTGCGTTTCCAGTCGTGCAGTTCATACTTTTCTGTTACCAAGTCCACAATTACATTTACCATTTCCGCCTTCTGCTGCCGCAGGAAGTAATCCGGGCCAAGCACCTCTTCACGCTCATCAAAGGCCGTGGTCATCTCTTTTAAGATGAAGTCAAAAACCGGATGGTTAAAGCTTATATCATCCTGTGCCAATTCCGTAAGGATATATTCGGCTACTGGCTCCGTAAGGGTTTCGTCTTCTATTTCGGTGCCATCAGGGTTCAGTTCGGGTTCAGGCCTTTTTTCACCATTTTCATACTCGTTGAAGTCATATTTGTTGGCTCCAAAGTTTAGTAGCAACCAGCAGATGGCCCTTTCCTGTTCGTAATGTGGAGTATTCTGAAGTGAAGCTAATCCGCTAGCAGGCTTAGTGTCTGCTGCCTGTGGGGTTCCTTGCTGCGGATTGTCCACCACAGTAAGGCGCGCTTCTTTTTGTTCCTCCCGTCTTTTTTCTTTTTCCTCTTTTACCTCGTGGTTTTTACGTACTTGTGCCAGTTCCGTAAACAGGATTTTTTCATCCATCTTAAGTACCATGGCACATTCCTGCACGTAGGCATTTCGTTGCAGGGCATCAGGAATCACTGCAATGCTCTCTACAATTTCCCTTGCCGCTTTTGATTTTTCCAATGGATTGTTACCTGCTTCTTTTAAGAGAAGTGAGGCTTTAAATCTTAGAAAATCCTGTTGCTCCTCGGCTATATATTCCTTAAGCTCAATAGGCGAAACCTTGCGGGAGAAGGAATCCGGATCTTCACCATCTGGGAAAAGAAGTACCTGCACATTCAGGCCTTCCTCCAATATCATATCAATTCCACGTAAGGAGGCCTTAATACCTGCGGGATCACCATCGTACAGCATGGTGATGTTTTGTGTATAGCGCTTTACGAGCGTAATCTGCTCTTTGGTAAGCGAGGTGCCGGATGATGCTACGGCATTTTTTACCCCGGCCTGATACAGGCTTATTACATCTGTATAGCCCTCCACCAAAAGGCAATTGTCTTGGCGGCTCAGTTCATTTTTGGCCTGATATAACCCATATAGCGTTTTGCTTTTATGGTAAACTTCACTTTCGGGGCTGTTGAGGTACTTGGCCACCTTGGCGTCCTTTTGCAAGGTGCGGCCACCAAAACCCAGCACTCTGCCTGTATGGCTAAGTATGGGGAACATTACCCTGCCACGGAAACGGTCATTATTACGACCATCGGTGGTGAGGCCGGTTTTTAATAAAAACTCAAGTGTATAGGATTCTTTCTGTGCGTGTTTTGTAAAGGCGTCCCACTCCTCAGGGCTGTAGCCCAGTTGAAACTCTTTAATAATCTCATCCGTAAAACCTCTTTCCTTAAAGTAAGAGTAGCCAATGTTTTTTCCCTCTTCTGTTTCCCACAGTTGGTTTTGGAAATAGGTGTTGGCAAAATCATTTACTAAAAAAAGGCTCTCTCGTTCCGAGCGTTTTACTTTTTCCTCATCGGTTTGGCCCGTTTCCTCTATAGAGATGTTGTACTTGTTGGCCAGGTATTTAAGTGCTTCGGGGTAGGAGTAGTGCTCATGATCCATCAAAAAGCTCACTACATTACCTCCCTTACCGCTACTAAAATCCTTAAAAATTTGCTTTGCCGGAGACACCATGAAAGAAGGTGTCTTTTCATTAAATATTTTATCGATGGTTTCGCGGGTGATCATTCGGGGCTGTAATTGTGTGGCGAAATTAATGAAAGATGGTGGGTTTGGGAGGGAGGAGTAACAAGAGCCTAAGGCAGAATTTTTCTAAAATTCGTTACCACCCCTAGCCCCTCCTAAAATAGGAGGGGAAACCAAAGCGGTTGTGCTTTACCCTACTTTAGTGGCAAATGGTGATTGCAGTTTTATGTAAAAGGTGCTGCCCTTACCTTCTTCGCTGTGTACCCCCAAGTGGCCGCCCATTTGATTTACTATTTCCTTGGATATACTGAGGCCTAGTCCGGTTCCCTTGCCATCCGACCCTTTGATGCGATAAAACCGCTCAAATATTTTGCTTTGTTCTTCGGGTGCAATGCCTCGGCCCTGGTCGGTTACATTAAAAATCAGGTTATCATTTTCCATGAAGGCTTCTACCTTTACCTCTGACCCTTTTGGGGAATATTTAATAGCATTGGTAAGGAAGTTTATCAGCACCCAGGTGGTTTTGTCTTCATCCACATAAAGAATGGGGATTTCGGGTGAAATGTTTTCTGTGATAGTCACATTTCTGTCCTCTGCGAGAGTTAGTACACTATCAATGGCCTCCGCCACAATTTCCTTTGCTCTTACATTTTCAGGGTGCAATTGAATTTTTCCTGATTCCAACTCATTGGCATTAAGCAACTCCTGGGTAATATTCAAAAGGCGGTTGGCTTCTCCCTCCACATCATCCACTAATTCTTCCTGATCCTTTGTGAGCTGGCTCAAGCGAACATCTCTGAGGAGTTTGAGGCTCATTTTTATGGAAGCGAGAGGTGTTTTAAGCTCGTGGCTTACTGTAGCAATAAAGTTGGTGCGTGCTTCGTCCTTCTCTTTGTATTCGGTAATGTTTTTCAACATAAGCACATACCCATCCAGTACCTCTTCACCTTCTTTTTTAGAGTAGGTAAGTATCACCTTCCTGATAAAGTAGGCGGGTTTACCCTTCATTTGGCCCTTTATCAACTTATTGCGGGTGTAGCGTTTATCCGTTTTTGCATATTCCAGCAAATCATCAATCGCCAGTTGAAACATATCATTTGTAAAAACCAAATCGGCAGCAGATTTGCCAAGCACTTTCTGCTCTTTTAGTCCTAATAGATCACGAGCAAAAGGATTGATAAAAAGAATCTTGAATTCCGAATCAAGCCCAATAATGCCTTCCGAAAGCTTTCGGATCATGGTTTCGATTCGCTTCTTTTCGGTCATTAGCTTGCTTACATTCAGCTTTTCATACTCCGCCAAGCGTTTGGACATTTTGTTGAAAGCCATGCCCAGCTCTCCAAACTCATCTTTACTGTTTATTTCTACCCGTGCATTGTAATCACCATTTTTGATTTTATTGATGGCCGTTGCCAGTTTTTCAACAGGCTCGGCAACAATTCTGGGGAAACCCACCATAAATGCAAAGGCTACTAAAATGCAAAAGCTTACTATACCCGCAACGGTGTAGATAACCTGCTGTGCCGTGGCTTTGGCCATTTCATTTTGGTGCTCAATGGTTTGGCGGTTAAGGGTATATACCTGATTGATTTTATCATCAATCTGATCCATTAGTGGCAGCAGCTTTTCGAAATAGTAATCTTTAGTGCGGGTAACTTTTATGAAGCCCCGCAGCATTTCAAAATCTACTGCAATAGAGTTTACAATCTTTTCCTCGACCTCTTCTCCAATACTGAGTTTTTGCTTCTTGAGGTATTCTTCAAACTCAAAAACGGCATGGTCAATTTTGTATTGAACTTTGCTGATGCTCACCCTGGAGTCGCTCACAGGCTCAAAGGAGCTTCTGAGTTCGTTCAGCGAAATCATCATCCCATGTACATTCTCCAGAGAGCGATAATCGTCCTTTAAAAGCTTTTGACTTTGTACGGTAAGTACGTTGAGGTAATGGATGGAAATAATGCTAAGTATCACTATTACAGAGAATAGAAACACCAGGCCAAGCATTATTTTGGTTTTTACCTTCATGGGTTTATTCCATCACTAAACCGGAATTGAGTATTCTTCTATCTTTCTATAAAGGGTGGTGAGGCCAATACCCATAAGGCGTGCGGCTTCAGTCTTGTTTCCTTCGGTATGCTGGAGTACTCGCTGTATATGGATTTTTTCCATTTCGCTAAGCATGAAGCTGGATGGGGAGGAAGAAAAACCAGAGGTAGATGCCACAAAAGGCAATGTGTCGGGCTCCAATACTTCTGATTCAGAAATGATAAGCGCCCTTTCAATTACATTTCTTAACTCGCGCACATTTCCCTTCCACTCATGGTTTTGAAGCATGCGCATAAAATCTTCGCTCATTGAGGTTCTTCCTCTCTTAAATTTTAGGGAAAATTCATCCACAAAATTTTCGGCCAGTATTTCAATATCCTTAACCCTATCCCGCAAAGGCGGTAGTTGAATGGTGAAAGTGCTTAAGCGATAGAACAGGTCCAGCCGGAAGTTTTCCTTCTTACATTCTTCCTCCAGGTTACGGTTTGTGGCTGCAATAATGCGCACATCCACCTTGGTCTCCTTGGTATCTCCCACTTTTAGGAAGGTGCCATTTTCGAGCACTCGCAAAAGTTTGGATTGAAGCTCCTGATCCATTTCGCCAATCTCATCCAAAAACAAGGTTCCGCCATCGGCCTCTTCAAAAAGTCCTCTTTTATCTTTAGTAGCACCAGTAAATGATCCTGCCTTATGGCCAAATATTTCACTAGCTAAAATGTCCTTTCCAAAAGCAGAGCAGTTTACAGCTACAAAGTTTTCGCTGCTTCGCTCACTAGCCTGATGTATGGCGTTGGCAAATACTTCCTTCCCGGTGCCGGTCTCGCCAATCAGCAATACTGACGTATCAGTACCTGCCACCTTTTTACTCATTTTTACGGCTTGCTCCATTAAGGGGCTGTCGCCAATTATGGTTTCAAAGTCGTGTTTGCTTTTTTCCTTGTCAAGCAGGCGCTGCAGCTTTTGCGCCTGTGTGGCTTTTTCCACCGCTTTTTCTATTAGTGGAATAATCTTATCGTTATCATCACCCTTGGTGAGATAATCGAAAGCCCCGCTCTTCATGGCTTTTACACCATCATGTATGGTTCCGTAGGCGGTTAGCGAAACAATCTCAGTGATTGGATTCTTGGCTTTAAACTCAGGAATGAATTCTACGCCATTACCATCAGGTAGCTTTACATCGCAAAGCACCAGGTGATAACGGTTTCGCTCCAGCATTTTTTCGGCCTCCTTTAGGGTGCCGGCCTCATGCACATCATATCCCTCAAGGCTAATAATACGGTAGAGAAGCTTCCTAAGTTTCTCCTCGTCATCAACAATTAAAATGGAACCTCTGCTTTTACTCATGCACCAAATTTAGGTTATGCCTGCTTCTCTTGAAAGATGTGTACATCCCGTTGCGGAAATGGAATACTGATACCCTCTGCATCAAACGCTTTTTTCACCTTTTCAGGGAAATTCCAGCGAATGTCCCAATAGTCTGGTCGGTTGGCCCACGCACGTACTTCAATATTTACGGAGCTATCGGCCAGTGTTTGTACAAACATCATAGGGGCGGGATCTTTAAGCAGTCGGCTTTCTTCATCCAAAAGCCTCTGAAGAATACTTTTGGCCTTATCAATATCATCACCATAGCCAATCCCATAGGTGAGCTCCATTCTTCGGGTATCGTGAAAAGAGAAGTTTTTAATAGCATCATTAGAGAGTTTACCATTGGGAATAATCACCTCCTGATTTGAGCCGGTGGTTACATAAGTGTAAAAAATTTGAATTTCTCTTACCGTACCTGCATGTCCGGCCCCTTCAATAAAATCACCAACCTTAAAGGGTTTTAATAAAAGGATAAGTACGCCACCAGCAAAGTTGCTAAGGCTGCCCTGCAGTGCTAAACCTACTGCCAAACCTGCGGCACCGAGTACGGCTACAAAAGAGGTCATTTCTACACCCACCATGCTGGCTACCGAAATAATCAACATAATCTTTAGTAAGGCTCCAATAATTGATCTTAAAAAGGGCTTTAAGGATGCATCCACATTGCGGTTGGTCATTGTTTTGTCCGCCAGCCTTACAACTCTCTTTATAATCCACAACCCAATAATAAGAACTACTACGGCCAGCAAAAGCTTTGCGCCATATTGAACTACTAAACCTATGATGTTGTCAAAATATTCGTCAAACTTCTCCATCTACTACTATAAAATTTACTGATTAATTAATGTTTGATGAGGCGTGCTAACGTATTAGCCACCTAATTTGTGCAGGGAATTTTTAAATTATTTACTTCTGGCAATTACGTAAGCTGAAAGCTTTCGCAGAGATTCTGAGGCTTCATTTTTAGGGAATTCCTCTAATAGGCCAAGCGCCTTGTTGTAATATTCTTCCATCCTTTGTTGGGCGTACTCAATGCCCCCGGTGGTTTTTACCATATTCATTACTTCCACCACCTTTTTGCGGTTGCGGTTATGGCGTTTCACCACATTTATCATAAAACGCTTATCGCTTTTAGATGAATTTTGAAGTGCATAAATAAGGGGCAGGGTCATCTTCTGTTCCTTAATGTCTATACCCGTAGGCTTTCCGGTTTTAGCCTCTTCTTCATAGTCAAAAAGGTCATCTTTTATTTGGAAGGCAATACCGAGGTACTCCCCAAAATCGCGCATTTTGGCAATCAGATGTTCATCAGTACTAACTGAGGCAGCGCCTACACCGCAGCAGGAGGCAATTAACGAAGCCGTTTTCTTTTTGATAATGTCAAAATAGATGTCCTCGGTAATATCTAATCTGCGGGCCTTTTCAATTTGAAGCAGCTCCCCTTCGCTCATATCGCGAACGGCTGTGCTTACCAGTTCCAGCAGCTGGTATTCCTTGTGTTCTACAGAAAGAAGTAAAACCCTTGACAGAAGATAATCGCCAACCAAAACGGCCACCTTGTTTTTCCAAAGAGCA
>CAXBJE010000070.1:0-10900 GCA_963975525.1 uncultured Owenweeksia sp.
TTTTGGTTTTTGCACAAACTATCCCTTTTTGCGTACCCACATTTTCACTTACGGCTTCCCAAAATTTCTCATCATAATTGCTATCGTGGTTCTTTACGTTAAAATCCAGATAGGGGGTAAGTTTTAGCGTGCCATCAAAATCAATGGGGGTAATGGAATACTTTAAGGCTCCAACTTCTTTTCGAACCATACTCAAAAAGCGGATAGCTTCAAATTTTATAGTTTTCTCTGGAGCTATTTCGGCCGTACATCTGCGGGTAAGGACACCCTTTTGCATATCCAGTTCTCGGTAAAAGTCAAGCACTTTCACTTTATCCAGGTCAAGGGAAACCCCGTCTATACTTGCATTCAGGCCAATCCAGTTTACTGAGTTTAAAACTTTAGCAAAGTATTCAGGGTAGCCATTTTTCCACCAGCCTACTCTTGTTTTATCCGGATAGTAAACTCCTGCTACATAGCTGCCCTGCAAGTGCGGGCCGCTGTATTGCTCTTCAAAATTGGCACGTTGGCCCATGTGGCCGTTACCAAGGCTAAACAGCGACTCGGAACCCTGATGTCTTTTCGGATCCCAGTTTTCTTCAATTATTTTCCACTCATCCGTAGTAAGGTACTTGTCCTGCATGCTACTTCTCAAAATTCAAATGATTGATTACTTCTGCCGGGCTTACTTCGCTTAAGCCTTTGTAAATTACCATGGCATCACTTAGTACTTTTTTTTCTCCAATACCCACACTCAAAAAACCCCCTGTGTTAGCAGCTTCAACTCCCGCTTGTGAGTCTTCAAAAACTACTAGTGAGTTTGGTGAAAGGCCCAAAGACTCAGCACCCATGGTGAATACCTGTGGGTGAGGTTTTGATTTTGTGGTTTGAGTGCCATCTACAATGGCATCAAAATAGGAAGTGATATTTACCCTTTCCAATATTTTGCGAGCATTTTTACTGGCCGATCCCAAAGCTATTTTTAAGTGTAGCTTTTGCGATTCTTTCAGGAAGTCTTTAACGCCAGGCAGGGTGTCATCTTCCGTCATGGTGTTCATCATTTCCAGGTACCACTCATTTTTTTGAGTCATCAGTTCCTGAAACTTTTCCTCAGAAATACCTTTATCTCCCCACTCCAAAATTTTACGCAACGATTCTTCACGGCCAACACCTTTAAGCTGTTCGTTTTGCTTTTCAGTAAAATCAATGTCCAGCGTGTTGGCTAGTCGCTTCCATGCCTGAAAATGGAACTTGGCTGTGTCAACCAATACTCCATCCAGGTCAAAAATAAAACCCTTTATCATGATAATGTTTTGGGTTGTTGAGGCGCTTTGGCACTATGAATATTCCCCAAATAATACTGTACTAATCCATCCAGTGGCCTGCGTACAACGTGGCCCATTTTAAGTTTGAGATTGCTGATAACATCCTTTAAAACGGCTTCAAAATGATGGGCAATAGAACCCACAAAATGAATAGGTACCTGAGTGGCCTCAGGGAAATACATTACCTGAGTTTTAATGAAACTCTCAAAACCCTCATAAACCAGCTTGTAGAAGAATTCATGATTTATGTGCTTATGGGCAAATGGAGCAAAACTGCCTAGAAATACATTTACATGGGGCATATTGTACACTCTTTGGCGAACTTCATCTGGAGTGATTTTAAAGGTCTCTTCAAAATCGCACATCATATTTTGTGGCAGCTGCTTGTATAGGTAAGCACTCAGTACTTTTTTACCAATGTAACTGGCGGAACCCTCATCTCCCAAAATGTAACCCAAACCAGAAATACCTTTGGTGATGGATTTTCCATCAAAATATACCGAATTAGAACCAGTGCCAAGAATGCAACTTATAGCAGGTTCACCAGTGTAGGTGGCATAGGCGCAAGCCATTAGGTCGTGGTCAACTTCAATTTTAGCATTGGGAAAGCTGGCGGTTAAACCGGCAGCCACTTTTTGATTGAGGCTGGGTGAGGAACATCCGGCACCGAAGAAATAAACGTGATCCACTTTAGCTCCGTATTCGGCTATTTCCTTCACCTTTTTCAGTTCCGTGTCTATAAACTCCGAACTGTGGAAGTAAGGGTTAAAACCGATTGTTCTGATACGTGCCACTTCCACACCGTCATTTTCGAGAAAAACCGCGTCACATTTTGTGGAACCACTTTCAGCAATATAAATCATTCGTTTGGCCTGTTTGTAAAGTTTGCTTTCAACGAAAGTAATGAAAATTAGTAAGTGTACTATTTACAATTTCCCCATTCTCACTGCTATGTCAGCAAGTCTGGCAGAGTAACCCGCTTCGTTATCATACCAACCAACAACCTTCACTAAGTTGCCATTTGCGCTTGTAAGGTCTGCATCAAAAATGCAACTGTGAGGATTGCCAACTATATCTGCTGATACTATTGGCTCCTCAGTATATTCAAGTATTCCCTTCATTGCATTGAGGCTAGCTGCCTTCATCAGTTCGTTAATTTCTTCGGCTGTGGTCTCTTTTTTCAGCTGCACGGTAAGGTCTGTAGCAGAGCCTGTTGGTACCGGAACTCGCAAAGCGAAGCCGTCAAGTTTTCCCTCTAAGTCAGGAAGCACTAATGAAACGGCCTTGGCCGCACCAGTGGTGGTGGGTATAATGCTTAGTGCTGCAGCTCTTGCCCTGCGCAAATCCTTATGGGGCGCATCCTGTAGATTTTGATCTGCAGTGTAGGCGTGGGTGGTGGTCATATAACCTTTTACAATTCCAAAGTTTTCATGCAAAACTTTAGCCATTGGCGCCAGGCAGTTGGTGGTGCAACTTGCGTTGGAAATCATGGTGTCTTCGGCAGTTAGGTCATTGTCATTTACGCCTAATACAACGGTTTTTACATCTCCATCAGCAGGTGCGCTTAGCAGTACTTTACGAGCACCGGCAGTAATGTGGTAACCCATTTTTTCTCTGTTGCGAAAGATGCCCGTACATTCTATAACCAGATCAATTTCCAGATCTTTCCACGGCAGTTGCGTAGGGTCTTTTTGCGAAAACACCTTCACCTCGTGTCCATCAATGCTAATGGAGTTATTGGTGTGGCTAATCTTCTGGGTCAGTTTACCATGTACCGAATCATACTTAAAAAGGTGGGCTAATGTCTTTGTGTCCGTAAGGTCATTTATGGCAACCACTTGTACATCTTCCTTTGCCAGCAAGGCTCTGAAGGTTAAGCGGCCGATTCGGCCAAATCCGTTTATTGCAATTTTTATCATGTGTTCTATTCTTTTAACAGTTTCCAATTTGTGCCCAAATCCTCATTCGCATAATCAATCCAATAGTTAATTTGCTCCTCGTAAATCTTTTCAAAAAATTCAGGGTGATTCTCATAATCCAAACGCCCCAAGGAATCTAGAAGACCATCTTCTTTATTCTCAAGATGCCACTCCACCAATTCCTCCATCTGCTCAAACTCCTGCTCCAACAGTATTCTCAAATTGTAAACCGGTGTTTTGCAATTGAACTGATAATAAAAGTTTCTGGGCATGAATGTGTATTGGTCAACCAAAAAGTCTTTAATAGGAACTCCAAAACTCAAGGTGATTCTTTGGCATGGAAGCCCATCTCTTCCAAGGATGTAATGTTTATATGGGTAAGAACCCACAACCACTCCTAAGCTATCCGTTGAACTCAGAGGTTTGTTTAAATCAATTCCTTCTTGAATTGCCAGGTTGGTATCTATATGTCCTTCGACCCAATCGCTTTTGTTTGGCCTAAGCCTTGTTTTTAGTAGTTCAGGTGCATTAAACTCAAAAAAATTGAAAGCCTCAGTATACTTTTCCTTATGATGATAAATGAAAAACTCTGTAACCAAAATGGATTTCACTGAATCACCTCCCTCTTTGAACAGAAATAAATGGGAGTCACAGTAATCTATTTTAAATGAATCTCTAGTTTCCCAATAGCAGGGTTTTGAGAACTGAATGAATTTTACTTTTCTCTTTATTAATTCTTCTTTTACAGAATCAGCCGCATTATCTGATTGCACAGTTTTGTAAAAAAGATCATGAGTCTGAGCTGATGCTATCAATGAGAACCCAAAAAAGAAGGTAGCCAAAAAGTGTCTCATTATGTAGCTAGTATTTTACTAATTCTAATGTGCTCAAGGTCTATTTCCGCTTTGTTGTTTATGGCATCGTAAAATGAGGTGAACTTAACCTTGTTATTCACAAGGCCCGCCATTACAGAGGTTTTGCCATCAAGCAAACCCTCTACAGCGGCAACCCCAAGTTGACTTGCCAAAACCCTGTCCAGGCAAGAAGGAGAGCCGCCTCGCTGCAAATGCCCGAGTATGGTAACTTTAGATTCAAGATGCGGAAATTTTTTGCGTACTTCTTCGGCAATTTCAAAGGTGTTGCCTAGTGCATTCCCCTCGGCTACCACCACCAGTTTATTAGTTTTTTGATTGGTTTCCCCTTTTTCCAGTTCGGCCAGTAAATCTGCCATCGGGCTTTTTTCTTCTGGTAGAATCACATCCAGAGCACCTGAGGCAAGTCCTGCTCTTAAAGCAATAAAACCAGAGTCGCGACCCATTACTTCAACAAAAAACAGGCGGTTATGGGATTCGGCCGTGTCTCGGATTTTGTCAATACAATCAATCACCACGTTAGTAGCTGTATCAAAACCTAGAGTAAAATCAGATCCAAAAAGGTCGTTATCAATAGTGCCGGGGATTCCAATAATGGGGATATCAAATTCCTGAGAAAAGATATGACCTCCCGTAAAGGTGCCGTCACCACCAATCAATACCAAGGCATCAATGTCATGCGATTGCAGATTGGTGAAGGCTTTTTGACGCCCTTCCTTAGTTCTGAATTCTTCACTGCGTGAGGATTTCAAAACCGTACCACCTCTGTTTAATATGTTTTTTACCGAGCGGGCGGTAAGCTCCTTAATGTTGTTTTCAATAAGCCCCTGATATCCTTCATAAATTCCAAACACGCGCTTTCCGTAAAAAGCTGATGAACGTACAACCGCTCTGATAGCGGCATTCATACCGGGGGCATCGCCTCCGGAGGTTAAAACACCTATTGTTTTGATCTTTTCTGTCATAAAAATAAGATGAGCTAAACAAACTTAGTGTAAAAAATACACTTACCAATGATGTTTAGTTATATTTACTTTGCAGAACTTTAATAATACCAACTAAACAAAATTATTGAGTGGCCGAGCAAATTCAGAATCTTAACCCGAACGTTTCAGTGGATTGTGTTGTTTTTGGTTTTGATAACGAAAAACTTAACGTTCTTCTAATCGAACAGAAACTGCCTAACCAGGAACACCGACAAGTGGCCCTTCCAGGTGATCTTATTACTGATGAAGAAAGTCTTGACGAGTCGGCAGACCGAGTGCTCAAGGAGCTGACAGGTCTATCAGGTATATTTCTTAAACAGTTTCACACTTTTGGTAACCCTAACCGTGTAAAGGATATTAAGGATTTGGAGTGGCTACAGTCATTCAGGGAAAACCCACAGGCCAGGGTTATTACAGTGGCCTATTTTGCTTTGGTTAAGATGGGTGATTTTCAGCCTGAGGCATCATCTTTTGCTGATAAGGTATTGTGGTGTGATGTAAATGAAATGCCCAAACTGGCTTTTGATCACGATGAGATTTTTGCAACCGCATTGGAAAGACTTCGCCAGGATTTTGAGAACAATAAAACCGGATTTGAGCTATTGCCTGAGAAATTCACGCTTAGCCATATTCAGACGCTGTACGAAACCATTTTGGGTAAAAAGCTTGACAAAAGGAATTTCAGAAAAAAGCTACTGAAGGAAAAACTGGTTTCGGCAACCACAGAAAAGCAAACAGGTGTTCTCCACAAGCCCGCCTTACTTTATGAGATAAACGAGAATGATATCAATAGCTCAAATGGTAAAAGTTGATTTTGTAAACACCATATTCAAATTGAATTGTTGAATCGGAAATTGACGGAAGGTCAATTCCCCGGCTGCTAAATACTTGTTCGGAATCGGCCTCATTTTCCTCAGTAACTATTAAAGGCGGTTTCCTCTTTTTCAGGATTTCATCATCATTCATAAAATTCTTCCAAACCGGAATTATATGTGCCGTTGGGTTCCAGATGAGCGAGGTAGCCCAAACTCCCACAATAGTTTGCCCCTTGTAATCGTGGCTTTCATATTGGTTGATGATGGATTGTGATTTAAAGCTGCGCTTGACAAATAGTTCCTTTAAGTTGATTGCATTACCAAATAAAACGGGCAGCAGAATTAGCAGTCCTAAAGCAGGCTTTATCCAATACTTAGGGGTTTTTGCTGAGGTAGCCTGCTTGGAAAACGCTATGGTTATTACGATGCTCATCCAAAGAGCCATCGCCATAAACAGGCTTAATGTATAGCGGGTTGGCAAATACAGGATGATCATTTTGTGAGATTCAAATAGCGCCCAAATCCCTGAAATAAGCAAAAGGCCCTTTAGCGAATCGTTACTCCTGAAAAGATAAAAGATGCCAATGGGAAGGCTAATGGCAAAACCTACGGCAAACCAGATGTTAAACTCATTCCACACCAGATATTTTCCGCTATCTAAAAAAACGGTACTCAGGTCACTCCATGCTGCTAACCTATCTGTTCCCTGATGTGCCCACACAGATTGGAAGGTCTCCTGAAAAGGTAAATACCATAAAAGATAAAACAGGGCGATTGAGAGAGTCGCCATCCCGGTAAGGGAGAAAAGGGTTTTCCAAAAATTGAAATCACTTTTTGCAAAGGCGCCTATAAGCCAAACCACAAATGGGAAAAGCAACAGGTAGCCATATTGGATTTTCAGTAAGAAGCAAGCATAAATCAACAAATAGGAAAGAAGAAGTGAGCGCCTTTTTCCGGTTTTTAAGTATTGGTATGCGCATCCTACCGAAACCAGCATGCAGCCGTTAACAATCATCTCTACCATGGAGAAATGAAAAAATTGAAACAGGTGAAATTGAAACCCCGCAATAACAGTAAGGAAGAGGGGTAGCAGCCAGTTTTTTATTGTATAAAAGAACCACCCGAAAAGCAGGAGAGAAGTTAGTAGTGTAGTGAGTCGCAGTGTATTTCGGCTACTACTGAAGATGGACATAACCGTGACCAGATATCCGTTATATAAGGGACTTTTGATGAGATTGTCGCCTTCATTCATTCCCCATTCTCCGGTATTAATGAAGTTACGAGCCTGAAAGGTGTTTAGGCCCTCATCGGTAAAAGGCCCCCTGCTTGTAGAAATATCCGAATGTGGATCAGCTTGAAGGAACCAAAGCTGCAAACATAAAAATGCAAGAAGGCAACCGAATCTGGTTATGGAAAGACGAGTTTGGGGCATTTGCTGAAATTCGCGGCCAAGATAATTTATTGGAGAATACGCGTCTCAAACATCCTGATTCAGCTCAAGCTAAATGGCCGCCAGCTACTTTGTATTTTAGAGGAAAAATAAAATTACGTATCATTGTTAGTGTAAAAAGTACACTATATACTATTTTCAATGAAACACGGCTTACTATATTCTTTTCTTTTCCTGTTATCTGCTCTCGTTTGTGAAGCCCAGGTCGTTACTTTAAACCCAACTTTTGTAACTCAAAATGATACGGTTGAAGTAATTTTTGATGCCACTCAGGGCAATGCGGCTTTGGTGGGTGTATCACCCGTTTATGCCCATACAGGAGTGATTACTAATCTCAGCCCCACTAATGTAAGCTGGCGGCATGTTCAGGGCAATTGGGGTGCTGTTGATCCCAAAGTTTTGATGACCAGCTTGGGTAATAATAAGCACAGCCTTAAATTTCACATCAATACATTTTATAATGTTCCCTCTAGCGAAACTGTACAAAGCCTGGCCTTTGTTTTTAGAAATGCCAATGGAAGCATTGTAGGCAGGGCCACGGGCGGAGGAGATATTTTTGTTCCTATTTCTACTGGAGGTTTTCAGGCTTCGTTTACTGCTCCCACTAACTTTGGAATATATTCAGTTAATGACAGTATTGACCTTACAGCTCAAACATCCGGCAAGGCAAATCTTAAGATATATCATGGCAGTACAGTAATTGCTCAGTCTATAGATACTACCCGTATCGATTTCAAATTACCATTAATAAACTATGGCCAGGGCAAATTTGACCTGACTTTTGAAGCTAC
Organism: uncultured Owenweeksia sp.; assembly: GCA_963975525.1. GTDB lineage: Bacteria > Bacteroidota > Bacteroidia > Flavobacteriales > Schleiferiaceae > Owenweeksia. The sequence goes on from CAXBJE010000070.1 coordinate 8,138, forward strand.
TCATACCAGCGGAGTGTATAGAGATACTGTAAGCTATCTGGCGCGTGGCTCGGGTAGAATTGCGTTCGATACTTCTTACTTTGAAGAGGGTATCACCATATTGAATGACAGCAGTATTGCCCTAAAGCTTTTGGCTCCCCATAAGCAGTTTATTTATGTAATTGGAGATTTTAATGACTGGCAGGTACAGCCCGAGTATGAAATGTTTAAAAGCCCGGCTGATGATTACTTCTGGTTGATAATTGATAAGTTAGATCCTTTGCAGGAATATGCTTTTCAATATTACATTGATCAGGATGGACTGAGAGTAGCGGATGCCTACTCTGAAAAAATATTGGATCCATGGAATGATAGCTATATCAGCTCCTCGGTTTACCCGAATTTAAAGACCTACCCCACGGGTAAAACTTCTTTTCCAGTATCCGTATTCCAAACAGTGGATTCAAATCCATACCAATGGCAAAACACTGGTTTTAAAAAACCTGCTAATAATGAGTTGGTGATATACGAATTGTTGATCCGTGATTTTGATAGCCGGCATACCTACAACTCCGTTATTGATCGTCTGGATTACCTGGATTCGTTGGGTGTAAATGCTATCGAGCTTATGCCGGTTATGGAGTTTGAGGGCAATGAGAGCTGGGGTTATAACCCGATGTTTTTTATGGCACCCGATAAATATTATGGCACTAAAAACGATTTTAAAGCTTTGGTGGATAGCTGCCATGGCCGAGGTATGGCTGTAATTTTAGATATAGCTATGAACCATGCTTTTGGGCAATGCCCGTTGGTGCGGATGTATTTTGATGGCAACAACCCCACCAGCCAAAGCCCCTGGTTCAATACCCAGGCTAAGCATGATTTTAATGTTGGTTATGATTTTAACCACAACTCCAATGCTACTAAATACTTCACCAAAAGGGTGTACCAGCATTGGGTAAAAGAGTATCAGGTGGATGGTTACCGTATGGATCTATCAAAGGGTTATACCCAAAAAAATACGCTTGGAAATGTAAGTGCCTGGGGGCAATATGATGCCGCTCGTATTGCAACTCTACAGCGGATAAAGAATGAGGTAGAGGAAATTGATTCTACTGCTATTATGATACTGGAGCACTTTGCGGATAACAGCGAAGAGATAGAATTATCTAACCGAGGGTTTTTGCTTTGGGGGAATGAAAATCACCAGTATAATGAAGCCAGCATGGGGTATTCAAGTAATTTCGGGAGTGTTTATCATCAAAACCGTAGCTGGACAAAACCAGGATTGGTGGGTTATATGGAGAGCCATGATGAAGAGCGCCTGATGTACAAAAACCTCAATTTTGGAAAAGTGGGCACGGGCTATTCAACTAAAGATATCTCTACGGCATTAGACAGAATGGCGCTTGATGCGGCATTCTTTTTTACCATACCAGGCCCAAAGATGCTTTGGCAGTTTGGAGAGCTGGGTTATGATTACTCCATTAATTATTGCCCTAATGGAACAATTGATCCAAGCTGTAGAGTTTCTAATAAACCTATCCGTTGGGATTATTTAAAAGATCAGGACAGGTTGGATTTATACAGCGAGTATGGAAATATCATAAAATTGAGAAATCAGTTTCCTAATGTATTTCAGTCAACAAATGTTACCACAAGTTTGACCGGCTTTGTAAAGCAAATTAGCCTACAAACCACAGACAGTAGCGCTGTAGTGGCTGGGAACTTTGATGTGGCTTCACAGGCAGTAAGTATTAACTTCCCTAAAAATGGTTGGTGGTATGATTACACTACGGGTGATAGTTTATTGATTAACGCTAAGCTGGATACCACTTTTACGGCAGGTGAATATCACATCTACCTAAACTTTAAAGTGGCAAGGCCTTATAATGTCTCCTTACGAGAGGTTGATGAAAATGTAATTCACCAAGCCTCCGTTTTTCCAAATCCAAGTGCAGGTTCGGTTTTTATTAATGTGAACTTGGCAAGCACGGCCACTGTGATGTTTGAGCTGCTGGATGTTACGGGCAAATCTCTGCTAAAGCAAGATTTTGGTTTAATGGCTAAAGGACAAGATAATTTGTTGGTGGATAAATTTCTGCTTGAAAAACTAAAGCCTGGGGTGTATTTCTACAAAATCAGTGTGGGAACGGATGTAAGCCTCGGGAAATTGATTCTGCAATAATCCATTCCTGAAAAGGATATAGGTTAGCTATTTCATAAAAATAAAGTGTACTTTTTACACTAAGTTAATTTTTTCGTTACATTTGGATTAAGGAAAACCCCTAACAGCTACGCTATGGCAAAAACTTCTACCCTTTATTCAGTTTTACTAATACTCATTTCTTTTACCTCTTTTTCGCAGGTAATTACTGGTACTATAAAGGATAAGGTAGGTCTTCCGTTGCCCGGAGCTGCTGTTACAATTAAAGAGCAAGCAGGCATAGGTGCCAGTGCTGATGCTAATGGAGATTTTACGTTGAAAGATTTTAAACCAGGGAAAATTACTCTGGTTTTTTCATTTATAGGTTTTGAGTCAAAAGAACTGCCGGTGGAAATTGGTGCTTCAGAAAGTCAATTTTTAAACGTCCAATTAAAGGAAGTAGAAAATCAATTGGATGAAGTAGTAATTGTAGGTTATGGCGTTCAGCGCAAGCGCGATGTTACGGGCTCTATAGTAAGCCTGGATGCAAAGGATATTACTGAAACACCAACTCAAAGTTTTGAATCAGCCATACAAGGTAAGGCTGCAGGGGTGCAGGTGATTACCGGTAGCGGCTT
>CAXBJE010000071.1:0-10824 GCA_963975525.1 uncultured Owenweeksia sp.
ATCCTTTAGGTTGATGATGGAACTGTTGCTCATATTATTTCTATGAAAAATAGGAAGCCCCAAAACTAAGGCAAATGAAGGAAAGGGTAGGCGATTGTTTTACTGAATTAAGTGCTGTGCTTTTAAACTAAAGAACATTCAACCAGCATAAATGCCAGCGTTTTGGTAATAAGTATTTTCTTTGGCCATTCTCAATAATTAATATTACGAGTAGTAATGCCTGAAAATAATCTTGCTCACCTGGTTTCCAGAATTGTAATTAAGCTAAACGAACCTTTTGTAAATGCTAAAAATCCACTGGGAAAAAAGATAAGGGATAAGCGACTTACCTATCTTAATGCAGGGGCCTTGCTAAACTTAAAGCAAGCTATAGAAAAAGTGGAGGCAAATAATGTAAAGGGTGTTTTTATTGAAACAGGCTGCGCTTTGGGAGGAAGTACCATACAGATTGGTACGGCTAAAGCAACGGAAAGAATCTTAAACGCATATGACGTATTTGGCATGATACCGCCACCTTCAGACAGGGATGATAAGGATGTGATTGACCGTTATGATGAAATAAAACAAGGCAAATCAAAAGGGTTGAAGGGGGATGAGTATTACGGTTACCAAAAAGACCTTAGGGGGAAAGTAGCAGGAAACCTAAGAGAGTTTGGCCTTGATCCTGAAAAGGAAAATATACACCTGATACAGGGTTTGTATGAGGATACTTTAAAAGTGAATGAACCTGTAGCATTTGCACACATAGATTGTGATTGGTACGACTCGGTAATGACCTGCCTAAATGAAATAGAACCCAATATGGCAGAAGGAGGCGCAATGGTCATAGATGACTACTACGATTGGTCTGGTTGCCGAAAGGCAGTGGACGACTACTTTACTCCGGAATTGAAATCCAAATACAGGTTTTCAAAGAAATATCAAAAACTGATTTTGGAACGGAAGTAAAACCGTGTTTAGGGAAACTTTTTCGTATCGGTTACTGATGAATTTTAGAAGCTCATCAAATATAGCTGAATGATGTTCGGAGGATTTCTCCAATATTAATCAACACTCCACGTTGATAAAACCTTACACACCCAAAGCACCCCCTCTGTAATAACGGCTACTTTTAAACCACAGAAAATTTAAAGGAAAATGATGATCAATCGTCATCTTAAAGCATTAGTGCTTAGTTGTTTGTGTTTGGGTGGAACAGTTCTAAATGCGCAATCCAATAGGGTTGTACAGGATGTTGCCACCGATTACGAAAACGGAATGGAACTTTACCGCAAGGGGCAATACGGCAATGCGCAGCATTTGCTGGACAAAGTTGTAGAGGAGGAATTTTACAATGACAGGGAAACCAGAGCCTCTGCAGCCTACTTTGCGGCTATGTGCGCCATGCGCCTCTATAATGGCGATGCAGAGTCTCGGGTAGATAAATTTGCCGAAAGATTTGAGCTTAGCCCTTTGGCCAACCGCCTCTATCTGGAGTATGCCAACAACCGCTTTAGTGTAAAGCGCTACCGCGATGCTGCCGAGTATTACGAAAAGGTGGATAAATTCAGGCTTTCCAACAAAGCCATTGATGAGTATTATTTTAAAAAGGCCTATTCTCATTTGGTTTCAGATCAACCGGAAAAGGCAAAACCTTTGTTTTTTGAGCTAAAGGATAAAAACTCTGAGTATGCCAATTCCTCTCGTTACTACTATGCCCACTTGCTTTACGCAGATAGTAACTACAGTGCGGCACTCACCAACTTTTTACCCCTTCAGGGAGATGAGTCGTTTGGGCCATTGGTTCCGTATTATCTGGCCCACATCTACTATAAGTTAGGAGACTATGATAAATTACTGGAGGTAGGGGAGCAGTTGGTGGAAAATGCCACACCCAGCCGTGCGCCCGAGATAGCCAAACTAATGGGTGATGCCTTTTATAACAAAAAGGATTATGAAAATGCGGTAAAGTATCTGGAGCTGTATAAGGAGAAGGGCGGACGTATGTCTCAGCAAGATCATTTTGAGCTTGGGTACTCTCACTACCGCCTAAAGCACTATCAGGATGCTATTGCCTCATTTAATAAAATATCTGGCGGAAATGCTTCTCTTAGTCAAAATGCTCATTACCACCTGGGGGATTGTTACTTAAAAACTGATGATAAGCAAAAGGCAATTACGGCATTTAAGGCCGCTTCCGAAATTGATGCGTCACCAACTATACAGGAGGATGCATTCTTCAACTACGCCAAATTGGTTTATGAATTCTCTGATCCTTTTGAGGATGCCATCGGAACGCTAAATAACTTTTTGGATAAGTTCCCAAACTCACCTTACACCAAGGATATACATAGGTATTTGGCCAATTTGTATATCACCACCAAGGATTATGATCGTGCCTTGCAGGCCATAGAAAAAACCGGTCTGGACTCCCCAGGTATGAAGGAGGCTTATCAGAAAATTGCCTTTTACAGAGGTTCGGAATTGTTTAATGCCCTGAAGTATTCTGCGGCCCTTGATAAGTTTAAAGAGTCACTTCAATATCCTATAAACCCTACCATTAGGGCTTTAAGCAAATATTGGAGTGCTGAGACTTATTATCGCCTTGCGGAATATGATAAGTCTTTGGCTGCTTTTGAGGAGTTTAGAAATTCGCCCGGTGCTTATAATATGAGTGAGTACAACAAGTCTTTGTACCAAACCGGTTATAACTATTTTAAGAAGTTTGACTTTGAGAAAGCCGCGGGCAATTTCCGCTCATTTGTAAATAATGCCCCTAAAAAAGACCCAAGGTTGGCCGATGCCTACTTGCGTTTGGCCGATAGCTACTTGCTTACAGAAGGTTATTTGGTGGCTGGTGAATTTTACAGCAGTGCCCTAAAAGCAGGAACTAAAGAAGCTGATTACGCGCTTTACCAGCGTGCCATTTGTTTGGGATTAGCGGGTAAAAAAGCAGATAAAGTTTACCAGCTACAAGAATTGTTGCAGAAATATCCATCATCCATATATGCCGAAGAAGCGCAATATGGCATTGCTGAAACAGATCTTCAATTGGAAAACTACACTCGCGCTTTAGCGGAGTTTGACAAGTTTATTGCTGAAAGACCAAATTCTAGGTATGTAGCTAAGGCCAAATTGCAAAAGGGTTTGGTGTATAGCAATACCGACCGCAATAGTGAAGCTCTCTCTACCTACAAGTCTATTGTAAAAGATTATCCGGGCTCGGAAGAATCATTGGAAGCAGTTGGTTTGGCGAGGTTGGTGTATGCCCGCGAAAACAATATTGGTGAATACCTGGATTGGGTGGAAGGCTTAAACTTTGTGAATTTTGACAAGTCCACTTTGGATTCTACGGCATTCAACTCGGCCTTTGAACAATACTCAATGGGTAAGTGTGAATCTGCCATCCCCACTTTACAGAATTACCTGAGCCGTTTCCCGAAAGGATTGCAACGCTTAAAGGCTAACTACTACCTGGCAGATTGTGCGCGTAAGCTCAACAAAGAAGACATTGCCTCCACAGCGTATAAAGAGATTTTATCCTTCCAAAAGAATGAATACTCCGCAGAAGCGGTGAGTTATTTGGCGGGTAAGGCTTATCGCGAAAAGCAATACGGAGAGGCCCTGAAACTGTATGACCAATGGCTTCAGTTGGCCGAAAGCAAAGAATCTGGAACCCGAGCACAGGCAGGTATAATGCGTTCGGCCTATGCATTAGGCGACTATAATAAATCAGCAGTATATGCCCAACTTATTCTCAACAGTGAAACTCAGGATCCGGCTTTACAGCGCGATGCCCGAAAAGTGATTGTTCAGTCTAAAATGGAACAAGGCCAATGGGAAGAAGCTGTTGGACAGTTAAACCAGCTTATAGTGAGTACAGGTGGAGAAACCAAGGCTGAAGCATATTACAATTTAGCTCTGGTGCGCTTTAATCAGGAGCGCTACGAGGAATCTACCAAAACCATTTATAAGCTGATAGAGGAAATGTCAGATTATAAGGAGTGGAAACTCAGAGCCACTATTCTATTGGCCAACAACTTCTGGAAACAGGAAGACATTTTTCAGGCTAATTACACTTTAGACTTTGTAATTAAAGCAGCGTACAGCCAGGATATCACTAATGAGGCTCAAACCTTAAAGGATAAAATTGCCCTTGAGGAGCGCAGGAAGGCAGAACTGAAAAAGGCCGAATTAATGCGTAAAGCTGATAGCCAAAGCCCAACGGTTGGTGATGGTATGCGCATTATAGATCAGGGCGAGCAGCAACAAGACAGCACTCAAATCAACCGATAATTTTTGAGCATGAAATTTTTAAAGACGTTTTTAATAGTTGGTTTTATTGGGTTTGCAGCAAATGCTCAGGGCCAGCCAACCGACCTTGGCACTGTAGAGGTGAAGGTAACCAACAGCTATAAAGCCAAGGTTAGCGAGGCCGTTAAGCATAACGAGCAACCTAGGTTTGAGGATACAACTACCAATAAAATTCCGGTGAGTTATAAAATCACTAGCCAGCCGATAGAGGTAAAGTACAAACCCGAGCCAATTGATTTTGCTAAGATTAGGGTTGTTAGTGTGGATAAGCTCTCCCAAGGAATGGTAAAAGGTGGATTTGGCTTATATGGCACTCCTTTTATTGAAGGCTACTGGAACAGCAAGCGTTCTTCAAAAGAGAGCTATGGTTTTTGGGGAAAACACTACTCCACCAAAACCGGTGTTCAGGAAACGGTGTATGAGAGCAATGGCCTGAGCCAGAATACGCTTGGTGGCTACTATAACCATTTCTATAAGGCCATGACATGGGAAAGTCAGCTTTATGGAAAATGGGACAAATACAGTTATTATGGTGTTGATGGCTTTCCTGACTCCCTTGATTATGTAGAACAGTCTCCTCGCGAAGCGGATTATAATTGGTATCGCCAATATGGGGTGAGTACCAGCCTTACCGGCAAAAAGCAGAAAGATATGGGCTGGTTGGATAAGGCTGGTTTGGATTACTACAACTTTAGTGATCGCTTTAAAGCCAATGAAAACTACTTGAAAGTTGGATCAGAATGGCAATTGCCAGCTGGTGAGCAAAAGCTTGATCTGGATTTTAATGTGACCTACTTCCAAACCAATTTTGACACTGTAGCGAATGGTAAACAATCCTATTTTACAGTGCAGGCCAGGCCCAAAGTAGAATTAACCAAAAATGACATCTTGTTTGATTTCGGGTTGAATATTTATTCCAATAGCTACAATTCTCAGGTTGTAGGTAATGATTATAAACTGCATTTCTTTCCAGAGTTAAACCTGCAGTTTCCTTTTGTAAAGGATGTACTTTCTATATATGGAGGGGTAAAGGGGCAGTTGCAACACAACAGTTACAGGCACCTTACTTTACAAAACCCTTACATAATGCCGGGTGATACGTTGCTACCAACACGTACCACCGATATTTATGTTGGCTTAGTGGGCATTTTGAGTTCTACCACCAGCTTTAATATTAAGGGCGGTATAATGTTGCAGAAGGATCTGGCACTTTTTTACAGAAATCCATTTTACCAAACATTGATAGACTCCGCTGTTTTTCATGGACTGGATGTGCGTTATGATGATTCAGAAACCTTTTATGCGAGAGGAGAGTTGGCTTCAAACCTTAATGATAATCTTCAGATTACCTTATTGGGATTGGATGTGGATTATACCATTAAGGAAAAAATAAAGCTAGGTACCGACTGTAACTACGTTGGCAAGCGAGAGGCTTTTATGCAGGATATAAACCCTGCGGTAGAAAGCACCTTACCCGGTTACCTAGATGTGGCTCTTGATGTGGAATATCTGTACAATTCGCGCCTTACGGCTTTTGTAAATGTGAGCAACCTCCTTAACAATAAGTATGATATGTACTTAGGTTACAAGGCCCAAAGCATTAACTTTTTAATGGGGTTCAGTTATAAGTTTTAGAGGGGAACTGCTGTCTGAAGGAAACCACAAAATGAAAAGGTTAAAGGCAAATTGGAAAATAATTGTTGTAACAGCCATTGTGTTATGTGGTTGGATATCCTTTCCAATTTTAACTTTTGGACCTGAAAGTATTTTACATTTCTTTCCTATCGTAATACTTCTTATCCAAGTGGTGGTTTCTATATTATTGGCAAATCCAAAACTTTTTGGGCTTTTAATATTTAACCCAGTTGTATTTCTGGTAACTTATAACACCGTTAAACCAACCGTTAGGTATATGTTAGGAACTCCCACTAAAGTTAAGTGCTGTTACTTTAGGCCGACCGAACCTTCCTTTGATAAGGCTGAGTTGGTATATTTAAAGTACTATGATGACGATTGTGATTGGGAAGGGTTATATCACTATACCCTGGAGATTAACAATATGGTGACTTCAGGATTAATTTCGTGGTTTGGTAATCCTCTTAATCTGCAAAAGGGTTCGTAGCTAAAAGGCACCTTCGCAAATCATCCTACCTTCATTATACACCATTTCCCTGGCATTTGGCATTACCTTTTTTGGGCATTCGCTATTAAAATGCTTTACGTGTTCTAGGTTTGCTTTCTTCGTTTACTAATTGGTTATCAAATTGGTAAGCATACTTCTCAACGCGTGATTTCATTTCATATCTTTCAGTAGAGTTTTATTAATTCAACTTAAATCTTCCTACCTATGAAAAGAATTTTACTAGCATTCAGCATGGTGTCTTGCTGGTTTTTGGGCTTCGGCCAAACAGCGTACACTTTTACTACAGGTGGTGCCACTGGTCAGTTTGGCCCATCCCAAGCTCAGATAACTACAGCTTATACAGGCACAACTTTAGCCGGACAGGTTACTGTAAGTGCAGGTATTCAAAAATGGGTGGTACCTCAAACAGGTGTTTATCGAATAGTAGCATCAGGTGCTCTTGGGGGTGATGCAACTTCAGGTCCGGCTCCGGGAAAAGGAGCCACTATTGCAGGTGATTTTTTATTACAGGCTGGAGATACAATTCGAATTCTGGTTGGCCAGAAGGGGGTAGATCGTAATTTCTCTGCGGGGGGTGGTGGTGGAACTTTCGTTACTATGGCTCCATATAATACATTATCCTCAATACTTGTGATAGCCGGTGGTGGAGGGGCTTCCAGTGGAGATTTTGCTGGAATAGACGCTCCTGGTGATTCATGTTCAACTTTTGATGTTCAGTCTGGTCCCGGAAACTGCATCGGCAATGGGGGTATATCCTTTACTGGTAATTCAGGTGGCGGTGGTGGTGGATTCTTCACTGCTGGCCAGAATGGAGGTATTGGCAACGGTGGTCAGTCTTATATATTAGGTGGTGCAGGTGGATCAAGTACAAGTACTGCAATTGGAGGTTTTGGAGGCGGTGGTGGCCAAAATGGCACCGGAACCTATGCCGCAAGCGGTGGAGGTGGCTTTTCCGGTGGTAACGGTGGTAATCGTGGCTCAACCTCCGGAACAGGAAGAATGGGTGGAGGCGGAGGAAGCTCCTGGAACTCTGGCCTTAATCAAATAAATATAGGAGGCGATAACTCTGCTGATGGACAGGTGGTGATTACTTTATTAAGTTCAAATCCATGTTCGGCTCCACTTACTGTAACAAATACGGTAGTAGCCTGTGATAGTGTGTTAGTAAACTGGACAGGAGCAACCGATTCAGCCACTGTGAGCTATGTGACCACAGGTGGAACTCCAACTACTGGCACACTCGTAATAGGTGATAGTGCATTTACTATTACCGGAACAAGTGCTATGACAACTTACGATGTGTATGTGGCCAACATTTGCGGTGGTGATACTGCGGTAGGTGGGCCATATACTTTTAGCACCGGAAATATGGGAGTACCCATGGCTTCGTTTTCTGCTAATCTGGTAACCAGTAGTCTATCAGTAAGTTTTGATGGATCAGGATCAACAGGAAATGGAAATACATACGCTTGGGACTTTGGTGACGGAAACACCGGATCAGGGGTAAATCCCACTCACTTATATGCAAGTGGCGGAACAAAGTCGATTAAGTTGACAGTAACCAACGCCTGCGGAACTGATGATACCACTATAACAGTAGCCAATATTAGCCTTGGTGAAAATACTTTGTCAGCTAATATGATTATGTTTCCAAATCCTGCGAGCGATGTGCTGAACATTGAGTTGAACTCTGCGGAAAGCGACTATATCAATATTACAATCATGGATATTTCAGGGAAGACCATAATGAGCTTACGCGAAAAGCGAACTTCTAGCAAGTATGAAGGTAGGATAGATGTATCAACTTTACCTAAGGGCATATATATGATAGAGGTAACGGATGGGAGCTACACAGCTTTAAGACGCCTGATTATTGAATAATTAAGCAATCATTTTAAATTCAAAAAATCCCTCCCCAAACTTTATTGGGGAGGGATTTTCTTTTGGATATAGCGAGTTATCGGATAAGTTGGTTTCTATTAACGTTTATTCTTCCACATTACAAAATCATCAAATTTTGGTTACGCTTTTCCTTACCTTAATTCATTTGACTAATTTTCACCATTGTAGTAATAGAGTCAATAAATCAGATGAAAAAACTTTATTTGGTAAGGCATGCCAAGTCTTCGTGGAAGCTTGAAGGGATACAGGATATGGATCGCCCGCTAAAAGGGCGTGGTGTAACTGATGCTTACAGCACCTCGGAGTGGCTAAGAGAACAAGGTGATATTCCGGATCATATTGTTTCAAGTCCGGCAACCAGAGCGTTGCACACGGGTTTAATCTTTGCCAAAAACCTCGATTACCCTTTAAGTGAAATTGAAATCGACAAGAAAATATACCACGCCTCCACCCGCGATTTACTGGAGGTGGTTTATAACTTTGACGATGCACACGATTCGGTAATGCTTTTTGGGCATAACCCCACCATTACTGATTTTGTAAATAAATGCATTGATCATCGAATTGATAATGTACCCACCACAGGTGTGGCATGCCTTAAGTTTGCACAAGATTCGTGGAAAGACATTGACAAAAAAGCCGAACTGGTATTTTTTGATTATCCCAAAAGAAGAAATAAGAGTTGAATAGAAAACCAAAACCCACCATTATAGCCAGAGACGCAAGTTGGCTGTTGTTTAATGATAGGGTACTACAAGAGGCACTGGATAGATCCAATCCATTATTTGAAAGGCTGAGATTTCTTGGAATTTTTTCCAGTAATATGGATGAATTTTTCAGGGTGCGGTATGCCAGTATGAAGCGCCTTAGTCAAATTAGCGATACTCCCAACAAAAGGTTAGGTGGGCAAAAGCCCAGCGAACTGCTTACAGCAATCTCTGAGAAAGTAATAAAAATGCAGGCCATGGCACAGCAAACCAACGATCAGTTGTTGGTGGAGCTGGAAGAAAACGACATTGCATTTGTTGATGAGCAATCGCTTACTGCCGGACAGCAGGAATATGTACGAAACATATTTGTGGAGAAAATAAGTCCATCCGTAATTACGCTGATACTTAATGATAAAAAAGCTGTCCCTGAGTTAAAGGACAAGGCCATATACCTGGCCATAAAGCTCATTAAAGATGATGATGCGGAAAAGCCACAGATGGCGCTTATTGAGGTTCCTTCAGAACTTTTAGGTCGCTTTTGGGAGTTACCCAAATATGGTAAACAGTATGTAATGTACCTGGAGGACGTAATCCGATATAACCTTGATTACATTTTCTTTATTTATGATTTTGACAGGATTGAGGCGCACACCGTAAAGATTACCCGTGATGCTGAGCTTGATTTGGATGATGATGTCTCCAAAGGGTTTTTGGAAAAGATGTCGAAATCCGTAAAACAGCGCAGGGCCGGAGACCCAGTACGATTTGTGTACGATAAAGAGATTTCAAGTGATTTGCTGCAGTTTTTAATGCAACGGATGAATTTGGATTCTTACGACAGTTTGATAGCCGGTGGACGTTACCACAACAAAAAGGATTACATCAAGTTTCCGAGCTTAGGTGGTAAGAGGCTGGAGTTTGAACCCATGCCTCAGGTTCAGCATCCTGATCTTGATTTGGACAGAAGTATCCTTAACGTAATTCGCCAAAAAGATGTACTGCTTTTTTTACCATACCATACATTTTCATACCTGATTCGTACTCTGCGCGAAGCTGCCCTTGACCCTAATGTGGTGAGCATACAGGCCACCTTATACCGCGCAGCAGATAAATCAAGAATAATTAGTGCGCTTGTAAATGCTGCTAAAAACGGAAAGCAGGTTACCGTGGTAATTGAGCTTAGAGCGCGTTTTGATGAAGAGGCTAACATTAAATGGACGCAGGAGTTACAGGCCGAAGGTGTGCAGGTAATTTTTGGTGTGCCGGGATTAAAAGTTCACAGTAAGTTGTTGCTTATTACCCGGCAGGAAGAAAAGGGGCAAAGACTTTATGCCTCAATAGGCACAGGTAACTTTAATGAAAGTACGGCTAAGCTTTATACCGATTATCACCTGTTGACTTCCAAAAAGGAGATTACTAATGAGGTAGCCAAAGTTTTTAGCTTTTTGCAGAGCAACTACAAACGGTTTAAGTACAACCACCTTTTTGTATCGCCACATAGTACCCGCAAGGCATTTCTAAATCTTATTGAACGCGAAATAAACCATGCCAAGCGCGGAAATCCCTCGGGGATAACGGCTAAACTAAATAGCCTTTCGGATGTAAAGATTATTGACAAATTGTACGAGGCCAGCAGTTATGGCGTAAAAATAAAATTGATTGTACGAGGCATTTGCTCTTTGATACCGGGTGTAAAGGGTGTAAGCGAAAACATAGAAGCCATCAGTATTATTGACCGCTTTTTGGAGCACTCAAGGGTAATAGTATTTGAAAATG